>NZ_JBEZWN010000016.1:0-128197 GCF_040637495.1 Streptomyces sp. NPDC029044 | reverse complement strand
CTACCGCGAGACCAACGTCGAGCACCACATGCACTCGATCCGCAACATCCTGCGCAGCCTCGGCATGATCGACGGCGAGGCGGAGCTGCGGGACACCTACAGAACCGTCTCCGGCACGTTCGCCCGCTCCAGCGCCGGCGGGTTCTTCGTCACTCACGCCGAGCCGGAGGAGACCTGCAAGGAAGGCGACCTGATCGCCACCATCACCGACCACTACGGCACGACACTCGAAGAGGTCCGCGCGCCGCAGGACGGCATCGTGCTCTGGGTCCGCCGGATCCGCACGGTCCGCCCGGGCGACGAGGTCGTCATCTTCGGCGAGGTGCAGGGAGAGATCAGGCCATGACCGGCGCACGTCCGGTGACCCGGTTGCCGATTGACGGAATGCAGGTCGCCGCCGCCGAGTGTCGCGCCTTCACCGTCGTCGCCCCGTCGAACGGGGCGGCCATCGCTGCCCACCGACGGCGGTGAAACTGCAGGGACTTTCCGCGGCGTGGTCGTGGGAAGTCCCTGCCGCCCTGACGGGTCGGGCTCGCTCGGCCCCTTGCTGCACCCCACGCACACGCGCGCCTGAACATGCTCCGAGAGAAGGCCAGCCTCCGGCTGACGGCCACAGGGCCCTTCTGGGTGATCGACGACGACACCATCACCTGACGCTTCCCCTCAACTATCCGTACAGGTCAGGAATTCGCCATGTCTCCAGCCCTCCATGCCCAGACGCGGCCCCTCCCCGAGGCAGCAGTCCTCCAAGGGCTGCCTCCAGTCCACGAGGTGAGCGCCGCGGAAGTGGCCGCCCGGATATCCGGCGGCCCCCGTCTCGTCGTCCTCGACGACGATCCGACCGGCACCCAGACGGTCGCCGACGTGCCCGTCCTGACGTCCTGGACGGTTGAGGACCTGCGCTGGGCGCTGCGCCAGGACAGCGCCGTCTTCTTCGTCCTCACCAACACCCGCAGCCTGCCTCCTGAGGACGCGGCCGCCCGCAACCGCGAGGTGGTCCGCGCCCTGCACGCGGCGTCGACGGCCGAGGGCACCGGCTACGTCCTGGCCAGCCGCGGGGACTCGACGCTGCGCGGCCACTTCCCACTGGAGACCGATGTCCTCGCCGAAGAGCTGACCGAGCTGGACGGCAAAGCTCGGACGGTGTGGTACTGGTCCCCGCCTACCGACGCGGTACGGACCCTGCCTCATCAGCCGTGTCAACTGTCGGCGGCCGAGGTGGCGGCCGTGACGAACGCCGCGGCCGCGGGCGACAGGCTGCCGCGGCGGCTGACGAGGGCGATGTCCAGGGTGGCCCTCGGCTCGATGTCCAGGATGCGGGCGCCCAGCCGCCGGGCGACGTCCCGCCAGGAATCCGTGACCACCGCGAGTCCGACCCCGGCCAGTACCAGGGGCATGAGCGACACGCGGTGCTCGGTCTCCGCGGCAACGGTGAACGCGATGCCCTGTTCCCGCAGCGCGTCGACGTAGGCACGCATCCCCGTACCCGACTGCCCGACGATCAGCCGCTGTCCTGCGAGCTCCCGGCACTCCACAGCCGTCCGATCAGCGAACGGGCCGTCGGCCGGCACCATCAGCACAAAACGCTGCCGCCCCAGGGCGTGTGAGGCGACCTCCTTGTCGGAGATGGGTCCACTGGAGGCCAAAAGCCCCAATTCCACGGCACCCGTGCGCACCATGTCGATCACGTCACGCGAGGTGAACGCCGCTTTGATGGCCACGGAGACGCCGGGATACCGATGGCTGAAAGCACTCACCAGACTCGTCAGCGGCTCCACCGCCTGCGACGGCATGGACGCCACATCCAGGCGCCCCTCACGCAGCTCATGCACCGCCGTCACACTCGCCCGCGCCGTCTCCAGACTCCGCACGGCCTCCCGGGCGGGCTCGATCAGAGCCCTTCCGGCCTCCGTGAGCACTGCCCTGCGCCCGATGCGATGGAACAGCTCGGAGCCGAGATCACGCTCCAGTGCCCGCACGGCCTGCGACAGCGACGGCTGCGACACGTACAGAGCCGAGGCCGCACGGTTGAACCCCCCACGATCAACAATCGCAAGGAAGTACTGCAGCTGCCGAACATCCATTTCGCGCCCTCTGCCCCTCAAGAAATCAGCCGACGACTCGATCCGTCCCGACCATGGTTGCGTGAAGGACACCCTCGACGAAGCACGGACCACCGATGCGCTGACCGTGGTTGTCACCGAAGCGCGGTCACAGATGATTGAGGCGCTCAATGGTCAACTGAGGCACTCAGTCACAGCCGTCTCCCGCCCCAGGTTCGAGAACCAGGACGATCGCGCCACGCTCCGTCAGAGTCAGCGTCGAACGAGTGTCAGGACGTCTCCCCCAGCCCGACCCTCACAGAGTTGAGGCAGAGCGTTCTCGACCCGCGCCCCACTGCGAAAACGCAGGTGAGACATGTGTCGGGCAGCAGTCTCGAACCGAGGGCGGCGTGCAGGGCCGTGATGGGCTTCCAGGAGAACCGCCGACACGTTCGCGTGCGTCGTGATCTACGGTGCCATCAGTCACCTAGGACGGGGAGAGGCCGTGCAGCAGACCGGGTCAGCGCTCGCCGAGCGAATTGCCGAGCGGAGAAGGGGAGTCGGTGACCCCCGGGCGCTGGTCGGTGAGATGCGGCGCTCGGTCCTTCTGGTGCCTGTGGCCGATGGGGGCCTGTGGTCGGCGTGGTCGGGCGGGGTGCGGTGGATCTGCGGGTTCACCGACGAGGCCGCACTGGCCCGGTTCGCTCTGCTGCACGGATCCGGTGATCAGCCCATGGACTACGCGGCGCTGCTGGGCGCGCGCATCGTCGACGAGGTCGTGCCGTCCCTGGACGAGCCCGCCGGCCTGGCCGTCGACATCGCCACCGAGGACGGGTCGATGTTCTTCCCCCCGGTCGTCGGCATCGTTGCGGACGACGTCGCCGTCGACTCCGGAGAGGCCAAGGAGGGACGCGGCCATGGGCGCTGACGGGGCCGATCTGCAGTTCGACAAGGCGTCGGTGGCGAAGTTCACGCAGGGCGTGGGCGCGACGATCGACGGGCTCGGTGATCTGGGCGGCGCCACCGGTTCGGTGCTGGGCAAGGGCTTTTCGGAGCTGGCGATGACCGGAATGGAGGCAGGACACCACGGCCTCTCGGTCGACTTCGAGGACTTCTGCGAACGCTGGGAGTGGGGTGTGCGGGCCCTGGTGGGCGACGCCAGCGCGCTCGCGAACCGCCTCGGCCTGGCGGCGGGCACCCAGTGGGAGCACGACCAGTACGTCGAGGGCACGCTGAAGGTGGGCGTCAACTCCGTCATGGGCGGCAACCCGCACGCCACCGAGGAGGAGATCGCCCGGCAGGGCTGGGGTGACATCGTCACGCCGGACTACCTGAACCCGGACTGGAGCGCGGAGTCGTTCGACAAGGCGGGTGAGGACATCGAGCAGACGTGGAAGGACACCGGCCGCACGGTTCTCACCGAGGGCGAGGGCGGTCGCCGGACGCAGGCCATCATCGACGCCTCGGGTGTATCCGACGACCAGTGGAACCAGGCGCTGGACAACACCTTCGGCCCCTCGCCGGAGGAACGCGCCCAGCAGGCGCAGCAGAGTGAGTCCGGGGGGAACTGACTGTGGGTATAGGCGACTTCCTCAGCGACATCACGCCCGACTCGGTCGAGAACGCGGTCGAGGACGGTGTCGAATGGGCGGGCAACCGGGTCGAGGACGCCGGCAACTGGACTGCCGACCGGCTGCAGGACGTCGGCTGGGAGTCCGGCGCGGACTGGGTGCGCGAGCAGTCCCGTTCGGTCGCCAATCGCATGGGCGCCGAGGTCGACGAGATGGACCTCGGGCAGACCGAGGACAAGACCAAGCTGATCTACGGCAGCCCCAGCAAGATTACCGCCACCGCCGACAAGCTCCGGGCCTTCCAGACGGCCTTCGACGACGCCGGTGACGGCCTGAAAGGCCTGGACTCCTCCCGGCTCAAGGGCGAGACGGCCGAAGCCCTGCGCACCGCGGTGAGCACCCAGCCGCCCAAGTGGTACGCCGCCGCCGACGCCTGCGCGAAGGCGCTCGGCGCGCTCGACGCGTTCGCCGGCACGATCACCTGGGCGCAGGCGCAGGCGCAGACGGCGATCGACAAGTGGAAGGAGGGTGTCAAGGCCTCCGAGGACGCCGCCGACGCCCACCGCAAGAAGGTCGACGACTACAACAGCGCCGTCGACCGCTACAACGCCCAGCCCGCCGACAAGCGCGACCCGTCCTCGCTCCCTGCCAGGCCCGCCGCGACATTCGACGACCCCGGCAAGAAGCTGATGCAGGAGGCCCAGGACATCCTCACCGAGGCCCGCAAGCAGCGGAACTCGGCGGCGGAGACGGCACGCACCGCGGTCCGCGCCGCCCGCGACATGGCCCCGCAGAAGCCCTCCTACGCCGAGCAACTGGTCGGCGGGGTCCAGGAGTTCCAGATCATGGGCGACCACGTCGGCGGCGGCATCATCAAGGGCACGGCGGGCATCCTCAACTTCGTCCGCAGCGTCAACCCCGTCGACCCGTACAACATCACGCACCCGGCCGAGTACGCCACCTCCCTCAACAGCCTCGCCGCCGGGCTGATCGTCGCCGGCAACGACCCGGTCGGCACCGGCAAGCAGATGATCGGCGACTTCATGAAGGACCCGGCCGAGGGCTTCGGCCGGCTGATTCCCGACCTCGCACTGACCGCCGCCACCGGTGGCGGCGGCGCCGCGGTCAAGGGCATCCGCATCGCCGAGGAGGCCGCCGACGCCGCACGGGCACGCAAGCTGATCGACGACGCCCCCGACGGCACCCACAACCGCCCCGACGGCGAGCGCACCACCGACGGCACCGACCCCGTCGACCTCGCCTCGGGCCGGATGTTCCTGCCCCAGACCGACGTCGAAATCCCCGGCATCCTGCCACTCGTCTTCACCCGCCGCACCGAATCCGGCTGCGCGGTCGGCCGCTTCCTCGGCCCGTCCTGGACCTCCACCGTCGACGAACACCTGCGCATCGACGCCATCGGAGTCGTCCACGTCACCGCCGACGGGCTCCTCATCCCCTACCCGCACCCGGCCCCCGGCGCGCCCACCACGCCGTCATCGGGCAGAGCCCGCACCCTGCTGGCCCGCGACACCGACGGCGACTACACCGTCACCGACCCCGACAGCGGCCTGACCTTCCACTTCACCGCCCCGCCCGACAGCGAACCAGGGGACGACGGCGTCGCCTGGCTGTCCGCCATCACCGAACGCAACGGCCACGCCACCACCATCGACCGCACCGAGGACGGCCTGCCGCTGGCCCTGGTCCACTCGGCGGGCCACCAGGTGAAGCTGTCCGTCACCGATGGCCTGGTCACCGCTCTGTCCCTGGCCGGCTCGGGCGAGGGCGGCGCGGACCTGCCCCTGATGAGCTACGGCTATCAGGACGGCAACCTCACCGCCGTCACCAAGCCGTCGGGTGCCACCACGACCTTCGTCTACGACGACCGCCACCGCGTCATCGCCTGGATCGACTCCAACAACAGCCGCTACGACTACATCTACGACGACCGCGACCGCGTCGTGGCGGAGGGCGGCGAGGCCGGCCACGTCCAGATCACCCTCACCTACACCGAACCCGCCCCCGAGACGGGCCACCGCACCACCACACTCACCACCGCCGGCGGGCACGAGACCCGCCACGTGTTCGGCCCCGGCTGCCGTCTCCTGGCCGTCACCGACCCGCTCGGCCACACCACCCGGTTCACGTACGACCCGCGCGGCAACCTCCTGACCCGCACCGACCCACTGGGCCTCACCACCACGTTCGCCTACGACGAGGACGGTCGGGCCGTCGCCGCCACCCGCCCCGACGGAAGCGAACTGCGCACCGTGCGCGGCCCGTTCGGCCTGCCGGTGGAGGTCGTCGGGCCGGACGGCAGCAGCATGGTCCATGAGTTCGACGAACGCGGCAACCGCACGGCCGTCACCGACCAGGCCGGCTCCACCACCCGCTACACCTACGACCACGCCGGCCGACTCACCTCGGTTACCGACGCCCTCGGAGCCACGACACGCGTGGTGTGCGACGCAGCAGGACTGCCCGTGGAGGTGACCGACCCCAGCGGCGCCGTCACCCGCACGGAGCGCGACGCCCTCGGCCGCCCGGTCCGCATCACCGACCCCGTGGGCGACGTCACCTGCTTCGCATGGCACGCCGACGGGCAGCTCTCCCGGCTCTCCGGCCCCGACGGTGCCACGGAGTCCTGGACCTACGACGGCGAGGGCAACTGCCTCACCCACACCGACGCGTCCGGTGGCGTCTCCCGCTTCGAGTACACCCACTTCGACCTCCCGGCCGCCCGCACCCGCCCCGACGGCGCCCGCTACGAGTTCGAGCACGACGCCGAACTGCGCCTCACCCGCGTCACCAACCCACAGGGGCTGACCTGGACATACGACTACGACGCTGCCGGCGACATCGTCTCCGAGACCGACTTCGACGGCCGCACCCTCACCTACCGGATGGACGCCGCGGGCCGGCTCGCCACCCGCGTCGACGCGCTCGGCGGGACCATCTCGTTCGAGCGTGACCAGCTCGGCCAGGTGGTCCGCAAGGACGTCGGCGGTCAGGTGACGACCTACACCCACGACAGGGCAGGACGCCTGCTGGAGGCAGCCGGACCGGACAGCGAACTCCGGTACCAGTACGACCGACGCGGACTCACCAAGACGGAACTGGTCGACGGCCGTCCCGTCTCATACGCGTACGACGCCCTGGGCCGCCGTACGCGCCGCACCACACCCACCGGTCACGTCACCTCCTACTCCTACGGCGCCGACGGCAAACCCCACCGCCTGACCACCGGCGATCACCGGATCGACTTCACCCACGACGCCGCCGGCCGGGAACTCGCCCGCGTCTTCGGCGACACGATCACCATGACCTCCGCCTGGGACGAGGCCGGACGGCTCTCCGCGCAGCACATCACCGCCGGCGGGCACAACGTCAACAGCCGCGCCTACTCCTACCGCGCCGACGGCCACCTGACCTCCATCGCGGACCGGCTGTCGGGCACCCGCACCTTCGGCCTCGACCGGGTGGGCCGGGTCACCGCCGTCCACGCCCAGGGCTGGACGGAGCGGTACGCCTACGACGACTGCGGCAACCAGACCTCCGCATCCTGGCCGTCCCGCCACCCCGGCAGCGAAGCCACCGGACCGCGCGCCTACACCGGCACCACCATCACCCGCGCCGGAGACGTCCGCTTCGAACACGACGCCCTCGGCCGGGTCACCCTGCGGCAGAAAACCCGCCTCTCCCGCAAGCCCGACACCTGGCGCTACGAGTGGGACACGGAGAACCGCCTCACCTCCGTGACCACCCCCGACGGAACCCGCTGGAGGTACCGCTACGACCCACTCGGCCGCCGCACCACGAAACAGCGCCTGGCGACCGACGGCGAGAGCGTGGTCGAGGAGGTCCGCTTCACCTGGGACGGCCTCACCCTGTGCGAACAGACCAGCCACCAGCCGGACGTTTCGAACACGGTCGCCCTCACCTGGGACCACCGTGCCGACGTCCCCCTGGCCCAGACCGAGCGCATCCTCACGGCCGACGACCGCCAGGAGGAGATCGACCGCCGATTCTTCGCCATCGCCACCGACCTCATCGGCACCCCCACCGAACTCATCGACGAAACGGGCGACATCGCGTGGCGCACCCGGAGCACGCTCTGGGGCACCACGGCCTGGTCCCGGGACAGCAGCACCTACACCCCACTCCGCTTCCCCGGCCAGTACTACGACCCCGAAACCGGCCTCCACTACAACTACTTCCGCCACTACGACCCCGAAACCGGCCGCTACACCTCCCCCGACCCCCTCGGCCTCGCTCCCGCCCCGAACCCCGTCGCGTACGTGCACAACCCGCACAGCGGGTGCGACCCATTGGGCCTCATGCCCAAGTACACGAAGGAGGAGCGGGCCCGGAAGCGGATCAACAAGGTCGTGGACGACATCGTCGAGAGAGCACAGGACAGCGGGTTCAAGAAGCGCCACGACTACCACGGGGACACCCGACACGACTTCAGCGACGAACGAGTCATCGAGATTCTCAAGAACCCGGACGCCGTGTACCACTCGACAGGCACGGCCGGGACATTCACCTTCAGACAGGGCGACGACATCGTGGTGATCGACGGCCCCGGCAACACCCAGGGCCAGGCCATCACGGCGTACGGACCGTCGGGCATCAAGGGCGACTCCGGAGCCACGGCGCTCGGCGGGAAACCAACGGACCCCGGTGCGCCGGTAACGCACGAGGACATCGTGAAGGGCAGGATTCCCGCCAAGGACGGCCGCTTCCAGCCTCCGGCGGTACAGATCAGATGAGGCAGTGATGACGACGAAACTGAAGTTCGACGGCGGCTGGTCCGCGACGGTGACGGACGAGCCGCTCGACGCCGTTCCCCGTCTCCTCGGTACTTTCCTGATCGTTTCCCCCTATGCGGACCGGGTGGAACGGGAGAAGTTCCTCGCGGACACGTTCGGCAGCCAGGACCTGCTGTGGGACCTCCCCGACGTTTTCCGCTTCGCCCCGAGCGACCGACAGATGGTCGGGGCTGAATTCCGAATTCCGGAAGAGTCCGCCTCAGCCGAGGACTCGGCCCGCCTTCCCGTCCCGCCCGAAGTACGCCCGGGCGGGCTCCGCGCGGACGAGGTCAAGGACTTCCGGCACGAGATGTGCACGGTGCTGTGCCGCGCTCCCGGCGATGCCGTGTTGACCTGCCTGCGCGACCTCGACGTCCTCGACGAACCGCTGGAAGCCGGCATCGGCATCGCCCCCGACGTGGCACTCCTCGTCCAGCACGGCACCGTCGTCGGCTGGAGCCTCACGAACCCCGCGCGCTATCTGACCACCAGCTTCGCCACCCCCGACCCTGCTCCCCCCGCCCCGGCCACCCGCCGCCTGCTCACCGAATGCCTGGACCTGGTCACCACGCCGGTGGTCGACGACCTGGTCGACGGTGAACCGGCCGCCCTGGCCCGCCTCCAGGCCGCCGACAAGGCCCTGCGCGAGCAACGCGAGGACCGGCACCGGGCCGACGCCCTGCTCGAGCTGATCGCCACCTACGTGGAGGACTACGGGAACTGGTGAACGAGGACGAAGACCAAGGAACCGGGGGGATGGGTGCGGCGGTCTGTGCGGATCGACAGGCGGGCGCCGACCATGACACTGCGGCAAGGTCCTGACGGCGTACGACCCGTCGGGCATCACCGGCCCGGCCTCCGCCTGGGCGAGAGTCACGGAGCGATGGTGAGTGACCGCGGAGAACAGGCGCCTGTGGTTAGCGGCCGGAGGGGCCGGTCCCTTCGGCACCTTGCCGTCGACGATGATCGCTCGGCGCGTCCGGCCCTGTCCCCGGCGGCCTCGCGCCGGCCTGCGGGGTAGGCACCGATCGCCCGGTCGAGGGCGTCACCAACGACAGTTGCCAGCACTCGGCCGATCATGGTCCGCGAGGCCACAGCGCCACTAAGGGCACCACTCCCACACGTCGACAGCAGACGCTGGACGAGAGACGCCAGCAGGTGAAGCGGGACCGGGGCGAGCTGTCGCCCATGCACAAATACATCGACCCGCGCGCAGAAGAGCCGTCCGGCACACCACACCCCCGCCCCACTGAACCAGCCGACCGAGGCCCGGCCGCCAACAGATCGGCAATTCCGTTCGGCGCACAGGCAACAGGCAGTCCCCCGTGGGTCGGCGCGTACGCCACTGCTTACCCTGCGATGTCGTCGATCGGCGGGCAACTGCAGCTACCAACGGGCACGGCGGCTTCCTCGGTATCCGGGATGTGGCTCTATGTCCGAGGCGGGAGGTCCATGACGGGGCTCCTCTGTCCTGGGGCTCACGCGCGCGTCGGCGCCGTCTCCGGGGCGGCGGCCCGGTGTGCGCGCTGACGGAGTCCTTCCGCAGCGGGGCGCGCCGGCCCGTGTCCCGCCCCGCCCGGTCAGCCGGCGTCCGCGGCGACGGTGTCTCCGGGCACCAGTCCGTAGCCGTCCGGCACCGCTGTGGCGTCCTGCCCGCAAGCCACCGGGGCGTTGGCGGAGTCCACGAACACCACGCTGGGACGGAAGGCGGCGGCCTCGTGGTCCTCCACCATCGCGTAGGCGATGAGGATGACGAGGTCCCCCGGGCTGATCAGCCGGGCCGCCGCACCGTTGATGCCGATGACCCCCGAGTTGCGCGGCCCCTCGATCACGTAGGTGGTGAGCCTCGCCCCGTTGTCGATGTCGACGATGTCCGCCTTCTCCCCGGGCAGGAGGTTCGCCGCCTCCATGAGGTCGGCGCTGACGGTGACGGAGCCGACGTAGTGCAGATCCGCCTGGGTCACCGTGGCCCGGTGGATCTTCGACTTCATCGTGGACCTGAACATGGGGTGCGTTCCCTCACTCCTGTGGGTTCTCTACGAATGGGACGGGCCGCCGCGCGCGGCGGAGGTACGGGGACGGAGTGCGGCCGGAGGGCGTCCGGCCGCACGGGCCGGTCAGCCCGCCACGCACCACTCCAGTACGGCGGCGGCGCTGTGCATCTTGTTCTCGGCCTGGTCGAACGCGACGCTCGCCGGGCCGTCCAGGAGCGCCGCCGCCACCTCCTCGCCTCGGTGCGCCGGCAGGTCGTGCAGGAACCGGGCGTCCGGATGGCGGGACATCAGCACCTCGTCCACCCGGTACGGCTCGAACACGTCCCGCCAGTTCGGGTCGGCCTTGCTGGTGCCGGTCGTCTGCCACCGGGTCGTGTACACGAAGTCGGCGGCGGGCGCATCGGCGAGGTCGTGCGTGCAGGTGAATGCGGAGCCGGACGCCCGGGCGTACCCGGCGGCGAGCTTCCGCGTCTCCTCGGGGATTCCGTAACCGGGGGGCGTGACCACGGTGAGGGCGGTGCCCTTGAACCGGGTGAGCGCCAGGGCGAGGGCGATCGCGGAGTTGTTGCCCTCGCCGACGTAGAGCACCCGGGCGCCGTCGACCCGTCCCGCCAGTCGCTGGACGGTGGTCAGGTCCGCCAGGGCCTGGGTGGGGTGCTCGCCCTCGCTCATCGCGTTGACGACGGCCATGCGGTGCTGTGCGGCATAGGCGGCGATCTCCCGGTCGGGGCCCGCCGTACGGACGACGAAGCCGTCCAGCATCCGCGAAGCACCCGGCCGGTGTCCTGGTGGAGGTGACCGCCCCTGACGGCGGCACCACCCGCTTGGAACGCGACGCCCTCGGCAGGCCGGTCCGCATCACCGACCCGGTAGGCGGCGTCACCCGCCTTCAGTGGCACGCCGACGGGCAACTCGCCCGACGCACCGGCCCCGACGGCGCTACCGAGTCATGGACCTACGACGGCGAGGGCAACTGTCTCACCCACACTGATGCGGCGGGCGGAGTGTCCCGCTTCGAATACACCCACTTCGACCTCCTCGCCGCCCGCACTCAGCCCGACGGCGCACGGTACGAGTTCGAGCACGACACGGGTCTGCGGCTCACCCGGGTCACTGACCCGCAGGGGCTCGTCTGGACGTACGGGTACGACCGGGCTGACCGGCTCGTGTCCGAGACCGACTTCGACGGCCGCACCGTCACCTACGGCCTCGACGCCGCCGGACAGGTCACCACCCGGACCGATCACCTCGGCGGCGTGGCCGCATACGCGTACGACGAACTCGGCCGGATGGTCCGCAAGGAGGTCGCGGGCCGGGCCACTGTCCACGCCTACGACCGGGCCGGACGCCTGATTCAGGCGTCGAGTCCCGACAGCGAACTGGTGCGCCGCTACGACCGGTGCGGCCGGCTCAAGACCGAACTCGTCGACGGCCGTGCCCTCGACCACGCCTACGACCCCGCCGGCCGCCGGATCCGTCGCACCACCCCTACCGGACTGGTCACGAGCTACGCCTACGATGCCGCGGGCCGCCCCATCCGGGTAACCTCCGGAGGCCACGACATCACCTTCACGCACGATGCGGCCGGACGCGAAGTGGAACGGGTCTTCGCTGGCATCGTCACCCAGGCGTCCGTCTGGGACGAGGCCGGCCGGCTGTCGGGCCAGCACCTCATGGCTGGTTCCCGCACCCTCAACCGGCGCACGTACGCCTACCGCGCCGACGGCCGTCTCACCGCAACGTCCGACTGGGTGTCGGGGGCGCGAACTTTCGACCTCGACCCGGCCGGCCGGGTCACCGCCGTCCACGCACGCGGCTGGAGCGAGCGGTACGCATACGATGCGAGCGGCAACCAGACCTCGGCCGCTTGGCCCGACTCACACCCCGGCCACGAGGCCACCGGCCCTCGCGCCTACACCGGCACGACCGTCACGCGTGCGGGTGACATCCGCTTCGAGCACGACGCCCTCGGCCGCGTCGCCCTGCGCCAGAAGGTCCGGCTCTCCCGCAAACCGGACACCTGGCGCTACACGTGGGACGCCGAGGACCGCCTCATCTCCGTGGTCACCCCCGACGACACCCACTGGCGCTACCGCTACGATCCCCTGGGCCGGCGCACTGCCAAGCAGCGCCTGGCGGCGGACGGCAAAACCATTGCAGAGGAGATCCGCTTCACCTGGGACGGCCTGACCCTCTGCGAACAGACCACCGTTTCCAGCGACCTGCCTCGTCCGGTAGCGCTCACCTGGGAGCACCGCGGCCTCACGCCTCTCGCACAAACCGAGCGCATCCTCACCCCGGACGCCCGTCACGAGGAGGTCGACCGGCGCTTCTTCGCCGTGGCCACCGACCTGCTCGGCACTCCCACCGAACTGGTCGACGAGTCCGGGCGCATCGCCTGGCGCGCCCGCACCACTCTGTGGGGAACGACCGCCTGGTCCCGCTCCAGCACGACCTACACCCCCCTTCGCTTCCCCGGCCAGTACTACGACCCAGAGACCGGCCGGTACACGTCTCCGGACCCTCTGGGGCTCTCGCCGGCGCCGAACCCGGTCGCCTACGTGACCAACCCGCACACCGTTTGCGACCCAGTCGGCCTGTCGCCGTACCCGAACGGCGACGGCCCGGCCATCGGCGAGTACACCTCCAAAGGCGAGGGACAGGATCTCAAACGCTCCGCCATGGTGGGCGACGACCAGTGGCACTTCAACACCGGCCACGGCTACGACCGAGCCCACACCGGCCCGGACGGAACCACGAACGATCTGCGGACCACCAACTTGAAACCCAACCAGATTGAACAAGCAATTGTCTCCGATGTGTACGCGTACATGAGGGACGGCGGGGTCGTTCCCCGCGCCAGGACCCCCGAGTTCAGCGGCCCGCTCGACAGGTCGGTGCAGATCGACGGGCACGACGTCGGCTACCGGGTCATTCAGCGGCCCGACGGCGCCTACCAACTGTCCACCTACTGGCTAAATCCGTAGGGACGGGGTCCCCCGAGCTCGGCACCGCACGGGCTGCCCGGGCAGCGCCGGGATCGACTGCTAGGGTCTGGGCGCCCATTCCGTCCACCACCACGGCGCTCCGGGGCGCCGAAAGTAATCCGTCTGGAGAAGCGCGCCATGCCCGATCCGACCCCTGCGGCCAGGAGTCTCAGCCAGGCGATCGACGGCGGTGACAGCCAGCAGGTCAACGAAACGACCCGTGAGTTCATCGAGAAGCTCACCTTCGCGACGGCGGACGAAATCCTCGCCATGCTCGAGGACGTCCTCACCGAGGACTGGATGGCCCTGCCGCCCTGGGCCCGGAACCTCGCCTACCGTCTGGCCTGCCTGCAACGTCCCGACGACCCGCAATTGCTCCGGGAAGCAGCCTCAGATCTGCTGTCCTTCGGACCCGACTGGGACACGTTCGCCGAGGACCTCAAGAGGCGCGCGGCGGAACTGGAATAGAGCCTGGATTCCGGAGAGGCCTTGCCAGATGCACTGTCCGAGCCCATCCGTGGCGCCACGAATGCGGCCCCGCAGTTGTGGCGTGCCCTGGACTACCCGAGGAACGACAGCCGGACCCGGCGGCAGGAGTTGTCGACACGGTGGTCCACCAGACACACCGACCGCCAGTACCGAGTTCCAGGCGGCTGCCGCCGACCGAGGGAAGAAGATCGACCGCGGTTCTTCGCCATAGCCCCCGCCCTGATCGATAGACCCACCGAACTGATCGGCGAGTCCGACGACATCGCGTGACGCTCCCGGATCACGGCACGGCTCCTCCGACCTGGAGATTTCGCAGAAGCCGGAGGCGGAGTCCCAGCCGACGGGCACGTCCGTCTCATTTTCCGGCACCGCGAGGACGTCGTCGTGACCAAGGGGTCGGCTCCCAAGTCGGCCAGGGCATCACGGCGTACGGGCCGTCGGGGATCTGGGGCGGCCACTCCGGTGTGACGGCAATCGGCGGCAAGCCCACGGACCCCGGGGGGCCGACCAGCACCTGTTCTACGAAGGCGGCTGAATGCCGTGGGGTCCGACGAAAGGTCCGGAATCATGAACGACCGGCAGGCGCCGGAGTGGCTGGTGGGAAGACCCCAAAACGGGCAATATGGTTCGCCTTCGAGTGCACGACAAGGACGGAACCGCCCCCGTCGGCTCCAACGCGGCAAATGGGGATATCTACCGCATATCGGTCGGCGGGAAATACCAGGACGACGCGGGGAACCTGTATCACCGACAGGTCCACAACCCGAACAGTCCCCATTACAATCCGGACGCGGCCCATGCCACACACATCCCCTGGCCGGCTCAATTTCCACTTCCGTACTAGTGACGAACGGGTGTTTCGCATTGAAGTCTCACGACTTCATCGGTATCGCGCGAATGATTTCGGAGGCAGATGCACAGACACGAGAACGCGCGGCCGACGAAGTGACCGACCACCTGGGTGCGTACACACCCGCCCAGGCGTCAGCTCTGGCGACACTGCTGGCGGCAGCCGCTGTCTGCGAAAAAGAAAACTCCGCCCTAGAAGCCGAACTGCACGCTCTCATCGAACTGACGTCCACCGGCCATGTCGGCCTTGAGCACATCGCACCTCTGCGGGAGATCGTTCTCGCCGACCTTCCTCCTCAACTCCGCGACTATGTCAGCGACCTACTGGAAGGATGAAGACCCAGGACGGGCAGGCACAGCTACCGGCATGGACCTGGTCCAGCACGGCGGTGTAGTGGGCTGAAGCCTCACCGACGCCGCGCACCCCGTGCCCACGGCTTTCGCCGCTCGACATCGCACCTGCGTCCGAGGCCGCGCGTCAACTGCTCACCGAGCACCAACCAAATCGGTTGGCGCCGCTCGAGGCCGAGCAGGACGCAGGGCTTGCCGCTCGGCGACGTCATCTCCTTCACTCACGACGAGCCGGGCCGTGCCACCTTCAGGAAGCCGCCGGACGGACGACCAGAGGCGGGGCCGGGCGAGGCGACTGACCGTTCCCCTTTGACACATCATCAGGTACAGCGTCAGCCGAGCGTCAAGACAATGCACCACGAGCTGCTCCTGGCGTGCCCGATCCAGGAGAGCCAACTGCTGGACGTGACGAAACCGCAGGTCACCGATGCCGCGAGCTGGAATTGCCAGCTCCATGTGATGTATTCCGGGAAACAGGTCGAGCCCACCTGGCAGTGCCTGAGCAACTCAGAAGAACCGCAGGTCAGAGTCCTTTCTCAGCAGGCTCAAGAATCGCCACGCACTCCACATGATGCGTCATCGGAAACAGATCGAACGCCCGAAGCGTCCGCACCCGGTACCCGCCGTCCCGGAAATACCCCAAGTCCCGCGCCAGCGCGGCCGGATCGCACGCCACGTACGCGATCCGCCGTGCGCCCAGCGCGGCCAGCTGGTGGACCGTCTTCCGGCCCGCCCCCGCCCGCGGCGGGTCCAGGACGATCAGGTCGACCTCCGTGATGCCCGTGCGGGGCAGCACGCTCTCGACCTTGCCCTGCTCGATCCGTACGCGCTCGAAGTCGGCGAGGTTGTGCCGTGCGTCCTCCACCGCGCGCTTGCCGGACTCGATGCCGAGGACCGCGCCCTGGTCGCCGACGCGGTCGGCGAGGGCGCCGGCGAAGAGGCCGACGCCGCAGTAGAGGTCGAGGGCCATGTCGCCCTTGCGCGGGAGCAGGCCCTGCATCACGGCCGTCACGAGTGTGTCGGCCGCCTTCGGGTGGACCTGCCAGAAGCCGCCGTTCCCGACCCGGTGCGTGCGGCCGTCCGCCCGCTCGCGGACGAAGGGGCGGCCGTGGACGCGGTGGACACCGCCGGAGCGCTCGTCCACGCGCAGGACGGAGACGGGGCGGTCGAGTTCGACCAGCGGGAGGCGCGCGCCCGGCTTGGGGGTGAGGATCACCTGGCGGTCCTGGGAGCCCGTCGCCGCGATCGCCTCGACGGAGTCCATGCCGGTCCAGGACCGCTTCTCGATGCCCAGCTCGCTGACGCCCTCCGCGGCGATCATGCAGTGGTCGATCGGCTCCACCTCGTGCGAGCGGTGCCGGCGCAGGCCCGCCCGGCCGTCGGCGGTGACGGCGTACTGGACGCGCGTGCGCCACGCGGGGACCTGGCCCGCGGGCACCTTGTCGCCCTCGGCGGGCAGCACCGTGCCGTCCCAGCCGGCCTCCTCGGGGGTGAGCCCGGCGAGGTGCTGGAGCTGTTCGGCGATGACGTCGGCCTTCAGACGCCGCTGCGCGCCCGGCTTGGCGTGCTGCCAGTCACAACCGCCGCAGCGGCCGGGGCCCGCGAACGGGCAGGGCTCGTCGATCCGGTCCTTGGAGGCGTCCAGGACCGTCACGGCGTCCGCGCGCAGGAACCGCGCGCCCTCCTCGCCCTCCGTCACCCGCGCCACGACCCGCTCACCGGGCAACGCGTGCCGTACGAAGAGCACCTGGCCCTCGGAGGTGCGGGCGATGCAGTGACCGCCGTGGGCGACGGGGCCGACCTCGACCTCGTACTCCTCCCCCACCAGCGACTTCCTCGGTTCTGCCTGCATGGCGGGGTGACTCCAAAACGCGTGAGGGGGAAGGGCCGAACAAAAACGGCCGGACAACAGCCCACCAGTCTACGTGGCTGCCGCCCGGCCGTTTCACACGAGCCGTCGCCCAGGGGAATCCTCAGGACTTGTGCTCGGAGGACTCCTTCGACCGCACCTGCGCGGGACCACGCCGCACCGACCCCGGCGCGTTCCAGTCCTGCTGCCTGCGGGCCCGCCTCTTGGCCGCCTCGGAGGACTGGAGCTGGTACGGCACCGAGGTCACCATGATGCCGGGCGTGAACAGCAGCCGGCCCTTCAGCCGCAGGGCGCTCTGGTTGTGCAGCAGGTGCTCGTACCAGTGGCCGACGACGTATTCGGGGATGATCACGGACACCGCGTCGCGCGGCGACTCCTTGCGCAGGCTCTTGACGTACTCGATGATCGGCCGCGTGATCTCGCGGTAGGGCGAGTCCAGGACCTTCAGCGGTACGTCGATGCCGCGCCGTTCCCACTCCTCGCGCAGGGCCTTGGTCTCCGCCGGGTCGACGTTGACGCAGAGGGCCTCCAGTGTGTCCGAACGCATCAGCTTGGCGTAGGCCAGGGCGCGCAGGGCGGGGCGGTGGATCTTGGAGATCAGCACGACCGAGTGGACGCGGGAGGGCCGCACGCTGTCGTCGCTCGGGCCCTCGGGGGCGGCGATCTCTGCGGCGACGCGGTCGTAGTGCTTACGGATGGCCGTCATCGTCGCGTAGAAGATCACCATGCCGAGCAGGGCGACCCAGGCACCGTGCGTGAACTTGGTGAGGAGGACGACGACGAGCACGAGGCCGGTGAAGAAGGCGCCGAAGGCGTTGATCGCGCGGGAGCGGATCATGTGGCGGCGCTTGGCCTGGTCCCTCTCGGTGGCCAGGTGGCGGTTCCAGTGCCGGACCATGCCGGTCTGGCTGAGCGTGAAGGACACGAACACGCCGACGATGTAGAGCTGGATCAGGCGGGTGGAGTCGGCGCCGTAGATCCACACCAGCAGTCCGGCGGCGCCCGCGAGGAGCACGATGCCGTTGGAGAAGGCCAGCCGGTCGCCGCGGGTGTGCAGCTGGCGTGGCAGGTAGCGGTCCTGGGCGAGGATCGAGCCGAGCAGCGGGAAGCCGTTGTAGGCGGTGTTGGCGGCGAGGAACAGCACCAGCGCGGTGGCGGCGGCCAGGACGATGAACAGGATGCTGTCCGCGCCGAAGACGGCCTCGGCGACCTGCGCGATCACCGGGTGCTGCACGTAGTCCGGTCCGAGCGGGACGCCGTTGTGGACGAGGTCCTTGGCCGGGTTCTCGGCCATGCGGACGTCGGTCGCGGCGGCCAGCGCGATGATGCCGCAGAACATGGTGACGGCCAGCAGGCCCATCATCGCGAGGGTGGTCGCGGCGTTCTTCGACTTGGGCTTGCGGAAGGCCGGAACGCCGTTGGAGATCGCCTCGACGCCGGTGAGGGCGGCGCAGCCGGAGGAGAAGGCGCGCAGCAGGAGGAAGACGAGGGCGAAGCCGGCCAGGCCCTGGTGCTCGGGCTTGATGACGTAGTCGGCGGTCGGCGCCCGCATCGTGTCGTCCAGGACCAGTCCGCGGAAGGCGCCCCACGCGATCATGGTGAAGACGCCGAAGACGAAGACGTACGTCGGGATCGCGAACAGCGAGCCGGACTCCTTCACCCCGCGCAGGTTCATCAACGTCAGCAGCACGATCACGCCGATCGCGCAGAGCACCTTGTGCTCGACGACGAACGGGATCGCGGAGCCGAGGTTCTCGATGCCGGAGGAGATCGACACGGCCACGGTGAGGACGTAGTCGACGAGCAGCGCGCTCGCGACCGTCAGGCCGGCCTTGGGGCCGAGGTTGGTGGTCGCCACCTCGTAGTCGCCGCCGCCGCTCGGGTAGGCGTGCACGTTCTGCCGGTACGACGCCACCACGGTGAACATCAGCACGACGACCGCGACGGCGATCCAGGGGCTGAAGTGGTACGCCGTCACGCCCGCGATCGACAGGACCAGCAGGACCTCGCCGGGCGCGTACGCCACGGAGGAGAGCGGGTCGGAGGCGAAGACGGGGAGTGCGATGCGCTTCGGCAGGAGCGTTTCGCCCAGCCGGTCGCTGCGCAGTGCGCGCCCGATCAGGATCCGTTTGGGCACGTCGGTCAGTTTGGACACAACAGAGGATCGTAGGCGTTCGATTGCGGGGGCGCCCACCCGCCACCCCCCATCGGCGTTCCCTCTGCTCTCCGAGTGAATTCAGAGGCCAGTGCGGCTGGGGATTCCGCAGGTCACCCGTTTCCCATGCCTATATGACTGAGCCCCGTCCGTCTCCCGGCCGTCGCCGCCCCTGGAGGTCCCATGCACACGCCCGCCCAGCTGATCGGCGCCGCGGCCACCCTCGTCGCCCTCGGGATCCTGACGCTGGCGAGCGTCCGCAGCATCAGCCGCCGCAAGGACGTGTCGCCGGTCACCGACGGCCCGGGGCGACACACCTAGGGGGTTTCAGGCCGCCCAAGCCGCGCCACCCCCGCGCTCAGTTCCTCGCGTCCGATGGCGGCGGCCCGGGTCGAGGGGATCGTGCAGGCGAAGGCGCCGGCCACCGCGCCGTGCAGGGCGCTGCGGCGGGGCGGGGTGCCGTCGAGCCAGGCGTGGAGGAACGCGGCGGCGAAGGCGTCGCCCGCGCCGTTGGAGTCGACGACCGGGGCCGGGGGCGGGGCGGCGGGTACGTGGGTGAGCTCACCGTCGGCCAGCAGGAACGCCCCCTCCGCCCCGGCCGTGGCGACGACGATCCGGGCCCTGCCCCGCTCGGTGATCCGCCGCATGGTCCGCTCCGGGTCGCTCAGGGCCGTGCTGGACAGGAAGACCAGGTCCGCCTGGTGGGCGAAGGGCTCGTGGTAGGGGTTGGAGCCGTCCCAGTCGTGCAGGTCGGTGGAGATCGTGACGCCGGTCTCGCGCAGGGCGGGCAGTGCCTGGGCGCACGGCTGGGTGATGACGACGTGGGCGTGCCGGCTGACGGCGGCGAGTGTGCGCACCGTGTCCTCGGGCAGCCGGTCCGTGTCGGCGGCGCGGGTGGCGTCGTAGAGGGAGGAGCGCCTGCCGTCGGGGCCGACGAGGTTGACCGCGCGTTTGGTGCCGAGGGGCTGCGGGACGGCGGTGAGCCCGATGCCGTGCTCCCGGTGCAGCGCGCGGACGAGGTCGCCCTCGGGGTCGTCGCCGAGCAGGTCGAGGTGGTGTGTGCGCAGGCCCAGCGCGCTCGTGCCGAGCGCCACGAAGTCCCCGCTCTGTCCCGCCCGCGTGACGATCCCGGGGCGGATCATGTGGCTGTCCGCGAACGGCACGGGCAGTTCGGGCACGTGCACGATCGTGTCCACGCCCGCGCCGCCCAGGACGAGGACGTCGATCTCATGAGTCATGCCGGTCCGTTCCCTCGTACGTCGTGGGCCGAGAGCCGCCGAAGGCTCATGGCCTGATTGCACCGGTGCCCCGGGAGGTGCCCCGGGGCGCCCGGCCTCAGCTCCCGGTCTGCGCGTCGATGCCGTCGAGCAGCAGTTCCAGTCCGACGGTGAAGCTGGTGTCCCAGTCGACGTCGGAGATGTAGTTGTTCGCCGCGACGGTCGGGTACTGGTCGCGCCGGCTCTCCAGGTACTCCTGCCCGAGCCTCGCCTCATCGGCGGAGAGCTGGAGGCTGGACTGTGTGGCGGTGGCGCCCATCACGTGGTTGTACAGCGCCCACGTCGCCGCGTTGAGCCGCTTGTCGGTCAGTCCGGCCCGCGCCAGACCGGACTGGAGGAACTCCATCCAGGCCAGGAAGTTGGGGCCCATCAGGGGGCGTTGCCGCGCGGGCAGGGTGGCCGCCCAGGGGTGCCGCAGCATCGCCTGCCGCCAGGTGTTGACCAGGACCACGATGTCGTCCCGGGGATTGTCGGCACGCTGGTCCGGGAGCGAGGTCTCGCCGAAGATGGCGTCGACGGCCAGATCGATGACGTCGGCCTTCGTCGCCACGTGCCAGTACAGGGTCGTGGCACCCACCTGAAGCCGTTCGGCCAGGTGGCGCATGGTGAGCCGGTCCATCCCCTCCTCGTCCAGCAGGGCGACGGCCGCCTGGACGATGCGCTCCCGCGTCAGCGGGGGTTCTCCCTTGTTGCCCCGCGCGGAGCGCAGCCAGACGTTGCCGATCCCGGCACCGGCCTGCCCCCTCATGCGTTCCTTGCCCGCTATGACGTCCACCTCCGGATCCATGCGGCTCACCCCCGAGGGTGCACATCGCGTCACTGAGTGTTCGGGGCGAGTCTCGCACGCCCGGGCCCGCTCCCCGCGGCGAGGCCGTCGGGGCCGTCGTCGCCGTCTTTCATTTTTCTACCAACTCCCCTTTGTCATAGGCCACTTGAGGCTCCTCGGGCTGGTGCGGCCGGTGCTTCCGTAATGGCACGGCTGCACAGAGTTGTAGTAGGGTCGTCCACTAGACCAACGTTCGAGTCACCCGACCATAGTGCGAGTAGACGTGACAGACATCAAGCAAGAAGCCCCGCCACCCACTCGGTCCACCAAGCGCTGGTGGACCCTCCCGGTCGTGAGCCTTGCCCAGTTGATGGTCGTGCTGGACGCGACCATCGTGAACATCGCGCTCCCCTCGGCCCAGGAGACCCTGGGCATGACCGACACCGACCGCCACTGGGTGATCACGGCCTACGCCCTCGCCTTCGGCGGTCTCCTGCTCGTGGGCGGACGCGTGTGCAGCGCGATCGGCCACCGGCGGGCCTTCACCATCGGCCTGGCCGGTTTCGCGCTGGCCTCGGCGCTCGGCGGCGCCGCGGGCAACGCCGGCACCCTCTTCGCGGCGCGAGCCGGGCAGGGCGTCTTCGCCGCGCTGCTGGCACCGGCGGCGCTGTCCCTGCTGATCCTCACGTTCACCGACGGGCGCGAGCGCGGAAAGGCCTTCGGCGTCTTCGCCGGTGTCGGCGCGGGCGGAGCGGCCCTCGGCGTCGTGGCGGGCGGGCTGCTGACCGAGTACGCCAACTGGCGCTGGTGCCTCTACATCAACATCCCCATGACCGCGATCGCCCTGCTGGGCGTCCCGCTCATCCTGCGCGACCGCCCGGGCGGCAGCCTGCGCAATCTGGACGTCCCCGGGGTGCTGCTGAGCGCCGCCGGCCTCGTCTCACTGGTCTACGGCTTCACCCAGGCCGAACCCCACGGCTGGGGTGACCCGACGGTGCTGGCCCTGCTCATCGGCGGTGTGCTGTTACTCGCCTTGTTCGTGCTGGTGGAGGCCAGGACACGGCATCCGCTGCTGCCGCTGCGGATCCTGCTCCACCGCGTCCGCGGCACCGCGTTCGTCTCCGTGTGCCTGATGTTCGCGGCGATGTTCGGCTTCTACCTGTTCGTGAGCTACTACACGCAGACCATCCTCGGCTACTCGCCGGTCAAGGCGGGCATGACGCTGCTGGTGAACGCGGTGAGCACGACCGTCGGCGCGATGCTCATCGCCGGCAAGCTGCACCGCCGGGTCGCCCCCCACGTACTGATCGCGGGCAGCCTGCTGTCGTCGGCCGCCGGGATGCTGATCCTCACGCAGCTGGAAGTGGACAGCTCCCATGTCTTCCCGGCCTATCTCACGCCGTCCATGATCCTCACCGGCATCGGACTCGGCTGCCTGCTCGCCACGGCGACGAACACGGCGACGGTCCAGCTCGACCCCGCCGAGGCGGGTGTCGCGTCGGCGGCGTACAACACGGTGCAGCAGGTGGGGGCCGCGTTCGGCACCGCGCTGCTCAACTCCATCGCCACGAGTGTCACCGCGTCCTACCTCAAGGACCACGGCAACGGCACGGACGCCGTCAACACCGGGACGGTGCAGGGCTACACCGTGGCGCTCT
The DNA here is from genome assembly GCF_040637495.1 of Streptomyces sp. NPDC029044. Lineage (NCBI taxonomy): Bacteria > Bacillati > Actinomycetota > Actinomycetes > Kitasatosporales > Streptomycetaceae > Streptomyces > Streptomyces sp. NPDC029044. The sequence continues at coordinate 105,377 of NZ_JBEZWN010000016.1, read as the reverse complement.
GGGTGGCCTTCGGCATCCTCGTGGGCGGCGCGCTCCTGGTGGGCCTGCTCTCACGAGGCGGACAGCGAACTCCCCGTCCGGAAGCGGTAGTCGAGGCGACCGGCTGAGTCCGGCCCCGCCACGAATGAGGAGGGATCAGTCATGCACATCGACCGAGCGGCCGCCACCGTCGCCGAGGGGTTCGTCCCCGTCATCGACCTGTCGTCGAGAAGCACGGCCGAAGGGCGCGCGGCCCTCGCCCGGGCCATCGACGCCGCCTGCACGGACTCCGGGTTCTTCGTCATCGTCGGTCACGGAGTTCCCCAGGAACTCATCGACCGCATGTTCAAGGTGACGTACGCGTTCTTCAGGCTGCCGGACGAGGAGAAGGACCTGGTCGCACACGGCCCGGGTGTCTCCGGTTACCGCCGGACCGGCGGGTCGACCGCCCACAGCCTCGATCAGCAGACTCCCCCGGACCTGTGCGAGGCCTTCTCCGTCCATGCGACCGGCGAACTGAGTGACGAGGAGCGCCGGGCACTCGGCAACGAGTGGGCGACCTGGACGCTGGCCAACATCTGGCCGGAGAATCCGCCGGAGTTCCGGGAGGTCTGGCAGGAGTACATGGCGGCCATGGGCGAACTCGCCGCCGACCTCATGCACCTGTTCGCCATCGCCCTCGACCTCGACGAGAAGTTCTTCGACGACAAGTTCGACCACCACGGCTCATCCATCGCCGTCAACTACTACCCGCCCCAGCTCACCCCGCCCCTGCCCGGCCAGTGGCGACGAGGACCCCACACCGACTTCGGCAGCCTCACCATCCTCTACCAGGAGGACAACCGCGGCGGCCTCCAAGTCCTCCAGGACGAAGACCACTGGCGCGACGTCAGCGCCATCCCCGGCAGCTTCGTCGTCAACATCGGCGACCTCATGGCCCTGTGGACCGGCGGACGCTGGGTCTCCACCATGCACCGCGTCGTCACCCCCCACCCCGACGACACCTCCTCCCGCCTCACCATCCCCTACTTCTACCTCCCCAACCACGACGCCTCCATCGAACCCCTGCGCCCCTTCACCGACTCCCCCACCGTGCAGCGGTACGACAACGGCGTGATCGCCGGGGATTGGATGTCGCGCAAGATAGAGAAGCTGTTCACCGGAGCCACCTCGTAGCAGGGAGCCCGGCACCCGTCTCGGCCGATCCACCGCCGGCCCGCCTCCCCCCGTGCGGCGCGCGGTCGGTGGATCGGCCGTTCTCCTGCGCCGCCTGCCGCACGGACGTGGGAAATCCATGAGATATGCGCTCGAATACGGTGAGTTGACAGATTCCTTCACAGAGCATGGAAACCGCCCTTCGGCCACACTTAGTGTCGGGGCGAGGCGCCGCTGAACTGGACGAACATTCCAGCGGATACTCACCGCCCAACAGATCCCCGAAGAACTTCGGGGAGAGAGGGAAAGCCGTGAGCAGCGATCAGTCCACCGTCATGGTGACCGATGATTTCGTACCGGTCATCGATCTTTCCGCCAGAAAAGAACCGGGCAAGCGCACAGAAATCGCGAAGGCGATCGGAACCGCGTTACGCCGGTCCGGCTTTTTCATCATCGTCGGTCACGGAATACCGAAAGACCTCACGGACCGCATGTTCACGGTGACCAACGGCTTCTTCAAACTGCCGGAACCGGAGAAGGACCTCGTCGCGTCCCGTCCGGGTGTGTCCGGGTACCGCAGGGCCGGCGGCACCCTCGCCCGCAGTCTCGACCAGAAGACTCCCCCGGACCTGTGCGAGACGTTCGCCGCTCATGTGACGGGCGAGATGGACGACGAGGAGCGCCTCAAACTCGGCAACGAGTGGGCCAGCTGGACCCACAAGAACATCTGGCCGGAGAACCCGCCGGAGTTCCGGAAGGTCTGGCAGGAGTACATGGCGGCCATGGGCGAACTCGCCGCCGACCTCATGCACCTGTTCGCCATCGCCCTCGACCTCGACGAGAAGTTCTTCGACGACAAGTTCGACCACCACGGCTCATCCATCGCCGTCAACTACTACCCGCCCCAGCTCACCCCGCCCCTGCCCGGCCAGTGGCGACGAGGACCCCACACCGACTTCGGCAGCCTCACCATCCTCTACCAGGAGGACAACCGCGGCGGCCTCCAAGTCCTCCAGGACGAAGACCACTGGCGCGACGTCAGCGCCATCCCCGGCAGCTTCGTCGTCAACATCGGCGACCTCATGGCCCTGTGGACCGGCGGACGCTGGGTCTCCACCATGCACCGCGTCGTCACCCCCCACCCCGACGACACCTCCTCCCGCCTCACCATCCCCTACTTCTACCTCCCCAACCACGACGCCTCCATCGAACCCCTGCGCCCCTTCACCGACTCCCCCACCGTGGAGCGATACGACACGGTGACGGTCAGCGAGTGGGTCTCGCGCAAGGTGCAGAAGATTTTCAGCTGAGTCCGCCCCTGCTCCGGAGAAAGGCACCTGATCATGCAGAAGAGCGTCCATCACGACAGGATCAGTGAGCAGTACCAGGCCTCGAGCACGCAGTACGACAACGTGAAGAACCTCCCTTACGCGTTCGTCGAACGGGAGACCCTGCTGTCCGGCATGCCCGACCTCACCGGGAAGCGGGTCCTGGACGTGGCCTGCGGTACGGGGTTCTACTCGCGCATCTTCAAGCGCCTCGGCGCCGAGGCGGTCGTCGGCATCGACATCGAGTCGAGCATGGTGGACGTGGCCCGCCAGATAGAGGCGGAGCAGCCGCTCGGCATCACCTACGAAGTGGGGGACGCGGCCGAGCTCCCGGTGCTCGGGACGTTCGACGTGGTCGCGCCCATCTGGGCGTTCGTGCACGCCAAGGACACCGCCGAGTACCACGAGATGGTGGCGCGCTGTGCCGCCAATCTGGTCTCCGGCGGGACCATGGTCGCCCTGTGCTCCAACCCGGACATCGACCTGGAGCGGATGTCCGTCTATCCGCGCTACGGCCTCTCCATCACCCCCAAGGAGAAGCACGGTGAGCGCCAGGTCATCCACATCGAGATGGACGTCGAGCCGCATGTCGGTTTCGACGGCTTCTTCTGGCCGGCGGGCACCACGGAGGCGGCGATGGATAAGGCCGGTCTCACCGACGTCCGCCGGCTGCCGAACCGTGCCCCCGGGCACGCGGCCGGACTGTCGGAGAAGGGCTACTGGGCCGACTTCGTGGCGAACCCGCCGTTCGCCCTCTACACGGCCACGAAGCCGTAGCCGCAGCCGCAGCCGCAAGCAGCCGGAACAGCACGGTGGTAACTGTCGAGACGGAGAAGTCCATTGAAGCTCGCTGTGTTCGGAGCGAACAGCTCTACCGGACGGCATCTCACTGACCAGGCGCTCGCCGCCGGGCATACGGTGACCGCGGTCGTGCGGCGGCCCGGGGAGTTCCCCCTGTCCGATGCGCACCTTCGGACCTGCGGTGCGGACGTGACCGACCGGGACGCGGTCGAGCGGGCGATCGCCGGGCAGGACGCGGTGGTGTCCATCCTGGGCGTGCCGTACGGGCGCCGGCCGGTGACCGTGCTCTCCCGCGGCATCACCCACATCACGGACGCGATGGCCCTGCACGGCGTCAAGCGACTGGTCACGGTGACCTCACGGCTGCTCGCCGTGCATGCCGACCGTGCGGCCGGAGAAGAGCCGCTCCGCGAACGGTTCATGTACCGCAGGGTGATCTACCCGTTCCTCACCACCCTCGGCCGGACGCTGTACGACGACATGGTGCGCATGGAGCAGATCGTGCGCGCGACGGATCTCGACTGGACGATCGTCCGCCCCTCGGCGCTCTTCAACACCGACACCGTGAGCCCTTACCACTTCGGTCCGCCGCAGTCTCCGGGGCTTTATACCTCGCGCATCGATCTGGCCCATTCCCTGCTGACGGAAGTGAACGGGAACGAACACGTCCGCTCCGTCGTCGCGGTCTTCACCACGCAGGGAGTCCCGACCTTCGGCGACGTGCTGAAGAAGGAGGTCATGCGCATCGGCTCCTGGGACCACAAGTAGCGTCTTCAGGCCATGTCCGATTGGCGACACCACCCGTAATGGGCGGTGTCGCCATCGGCGCGTTTTCGTATGCACTCACAAAACCCCGATCCCGCGATCGTCTCAATCTGGACGCAGCAGTTTTGCATAGTGGAGATGCCGGAACAGGTGTGACAATCTGAATTCAGCGAGACACCCGCCCCGATACTCGAAGGGGAGCTCCAAGGGGGAGATGCACCCGTGCACAAAGGTTCGCAGCTCGCAGTATTCCTCGAAAACCTGCGTTGGTCGCCCGAGCGGCTGGCACGTGAAATCAATCGACGATACGGCGAGGGCACGGTCAGTCTGAAAGCTCCGTACGGCTGGACGAAGGGGGCCTACCCGCGCGGAAAAGTGCCTGGTTTCGTCGCCTCGATACTCTCCGACCAGCTGGGCAGACCGATCGAAATAGGCCAGATATGGCCGGAGCGCTCGTCCGGCGCCGAGCACGGTGCCGACGGACCGGCCATCGGGGTTCCCTGGTCCGAGGAACACATCGACCACGTCCTGCAGCTCCTTCTCGACCAGGAGGAGCACGGCAGTGGACCGTCTCCGCGCTCCGGGGAACCGGTGTCCGGACTCGAGCTGGTGTCGCTGACCGTCGACTGGCTCACAGCCGACACCAAGATGGCCTCGGCGCGTTCGGGCGGTCCCGAGCTCTCCCCGGACATGGTGGAGGTGCTGGTCGGCCGGATCACGCGACTGCGCGGGCTGAGCGCCTCGCACAACAGCGCCCTGATCAGGAAGTGGGTGGTGCACGAGCTGCACTGGGCCCGTGACCTGGCCAGGAACACCGCGTACGACGCACCGACCGGCAGACGGCTGTACGGCGCGATCGCGGAACTGGCCCAGCTCGCCGGCTGGCTGGCGCAGGAGAAGGGCCGGTACGCCCAGGGGCAGCAGTACCTCCTGGTGGCCCTGCATGCCTCAGGTCTCGCGGGCGACCGCAATCTGGGCGCGTACGTCCTGTCCTGCCTCAGCTATCACCTCACGAAGTGCGGCAACGGACGGGACGCCCTGCGTCTGATCAAGCTCGCCGACATCGGCATGGAGGACGCCGGGCCCGGCGTTCTGCGCTCGCTCCAGGCCTCACGCGAGGCGGTGACGCGCACCGAGTCCGACGACCGGTCGAAGCGGGTGGATCCGGCGGCCCCGGACGACGGCACGGTCCGCCTCCTCGCGCTGGAGGAACGTATCGCCGCGGCGTTGCTCAGCCAGGAGGACGACAGCCTTCTGCCGGGGCGGGCCGAGCGCCCGCGGTCCCGGGCGGACCTGCGCACGGCCGCCTCACGGACCGAGTTGAGCTGTTGCGGCGGACCCGCCGGAGTCCGTGGGCTGGGCCGGAGCGGGTGATCCGGGAACCCGGGCCCGGCCCGGGCCGGGCGCGGAGCTCTGGTCCGCCGCCCGGGCCAGGCCACCGGGCCCGCTCACCGCGGCCGCTCCGGCGGAGCCGGACAGCTCCGCTCAGCCAGGCCACCGGGTCAGCTCACCGCGGCCGCTCGGGCGGAGCCGGACAGCTCCGCCCGGGCCAGGCCACCGAGCCCGCTCACCGCGGCCGCTCGGGCAGAGCCAGATAGCCGCCCAGGGTGTAGGCCCCGGGCGGCGCGCCCCGGAGGTCGCCGGAGCCGGTGCCGGCGGCATCCAGGACACCGGCCAAGGTGTACGTGTCCACCGAGCCAGAAACCGCGGGGTCCGGCGGCACCGGGCCCGGCAGCGCGTCGGGGCCTGGCCGCACCGCGGGCTCCGGCAGCGCGTCGGGGCCCGGCGGCAGCGCCTCGGGATCCGGCAGCACCGCGGGGCCCGGCAGCACCGCGGGGCCCGGCAGCGCGTCGGGGCCCGGCGGCAGCGCCTCGGGATCCGGCAGCACCGGGGGGCCCGACCGCGGGTCCCGCAGCGCCTCGGCATCCGGCAGCACCGGGCCCGGCAGCACCGCGGGGCCCGGCCACACCTCGGGGCCCGGCCGCACCGCGGGATCCGGCCGCACCGCGGAGCCCGGCCGCACCGCGGAATCCGGCGGCACCGCGGAGCCCGGCCGCACCGCGGAGCCCGGCGCGGCGAAGTCCCGCGCACCGTGCAGCCAGGCCACGTGGTCGTGGAGCTCGGTGAGCGACATGGCGGTCAGCGCCTTGTCGCGGGCGACGGCCGCCGGACCCGCGGCGTGCCACAGGCCGATGCTGTCCCGGGCCAGCCGGTGCACCCTCGTGGTGCGTTCCCTGCGCGCCGCGTTGTACCGGCGCAGCCGCTCGGCGAACTCGGCGGACGTGCAGTCCAGCAGGTCCCCGAGCACCACCGCGTCCTCCAGCGCCATGCAGGCGCCCTGCGCCGCGTAGTGGAGCATCGGGTGGGCCGCGTCACCGAGCAGGGCGACCCGGTCGTCGGTCCAGGTGTCCACGGGGGCGCGGTCGACCAGCACCCATGCCTTCCACTCCGTGGCCAGTTCCAGGAGCCGTTGTGCGGTGTCGCAGAGCACGGCGAACTGCTCACGGACCTCAGGGGCGGCCACCGGCACGCCGGAGAAGGTCTCGGCGGGCTGGTTCTCGACGCTGGGGGCGAGGTTGAGGCTGCGTCCGCCGGCGATCGGATAGTGCACGAAGTGCCGGCCGGGGCCCGCCCACCACGTGACCGACCGGTGCCGCAGGTCCGGGGGCACGCGGTCCATGGGCACGATCGAGCGGTAGACGGTGATGCCCGCGTTGCGCGGGCTGCCGTCGCCGACGAGCCGGGCACGCACGGCGGAGTGCAGCCCGTCGGCGCCCACCAGGGCGTCGGCGGTCAGCGTCCGGCCTCCCGCGAGCAGCACCCGCACGGCCCGCCCGGCGTGTTCGTAGCCGACGACCTCGCTGGAGGGCCGCAGCTCGATCCGGTCGCCGGCCTTGCACGCCTTCAGCAGCAGCCGGTGGAGCTCGCCGCGGTGCACGACGACGTAGGCGTTGCGGAAGCGGGCGCGGTAGCGCTCCCCCAAGGACATGCTCACGACGTGTTCGCCGGACACGCCGTCCATGAAGCGCAGTTCGCGGACCGGTACGGCGATCCGGCGTACGGCCCCCGCCAGTCCGAGCCGGTCGAGCGCGTGCATGCCGTTCGGGGCGAGCTGGATGCCCGCTCCGAGTTCGGCGAACTCGCTGTTCCGCTCGCACAGCACCACCCGGTGCCCCCGGGCGGAAACGCTCAGTGCCGCGGCGAGACCGCCGATGCCGCCGCCGGCGATGACCACCGTCGTCATGCCGGTGCTCCCGCCCGGCCCTGGTCCGGGTGCTCCGTCCGGGCCAGCAGGCGGGCGAGTTCGAGCCGTTTGATCTTGGCGGTGGCCGTCTGGGGCAGATCGGCCTGGCGCCACTGCACCGGGGCCGCCATGTCCGGCAGGTCCGCCACCGCCGCCCGCCAGGCCCGCTGGTCCAAGGGCCGGTCGTCCCGGGTGCAGACCACCGGGCGGGGAAGCCCGTTCTCCGAGGGAACGATCACGACCTCGGTGATGTCGGTGAGGCGCGAGAACAGCCGGTCCTCCACCGACAGGGTGCTGCCGAAGCCGGGGATCTCGTCCACTTCCCGGTCCATCAGGTGCAGGCAGCCCCAGCGTGTGCGGTATCCCAGGTCGCCCATGCGCCACCAGCCCTCGTCCGCCTGCCGGTCGAAGCGCTCCTGCTCGCCGAGGTAGGTGCGGATCCGGCCGTCGCTGCTGACCTCGATGTACCCCGGCGAGGACGACGTGGGCCGCTTGCCGTCGCGGCTCACCACGCGCACCCCGGTCATGCCCGGGAACGGTATGCCCACACAGCGTCCGTCCGCCTCCGGCGAGCGGTGCCGTCCGTACGAGCGGGCGACGGTCGGTCCGATCTCGCTCTGCCCGTAGATCTGGCCGAACTTCGGGGAGCGGCGGCGGGAGGCACCGATGAGGGTGCGTACCGTGCGCGGGTGCAGAGCGTCGAAGGTGCTGCTGAAGAGCTTGACGTTGGCCAGGGGCCGGAGGGGTTCGCGGGCGAGCTGCTCCCAGCTCATGTACGTGTTCGGGTGTGCTTCGAGGACGGCGGGGCGCAGCCGGGCGAACAGCCGCGCCACCCGCTGCGGATCGGCGTCGGCGAGGACCGCCACCGGGAAGCCCCGCAGCAGCGCGATGGCGAGCGCCGTGAAGAGCCGGGAGTGCACGAACGAGACGTGGATGGCGACCGGTTCCCGCCGCCGCATCATCGCGGTGGCCAGCGCCTGCGGCCGGTACCTGGCCTGGAGGCTGAACGCCGTGTGGACGGCCAGCTTGGGGATGCCCGTGGTGCCGGAGGTGTGCGTGACGAGGGTCGGGTGATCGGCGGGCAGTTCCAGCGCGGGTATGCGCGGGGCGCCGGCGAGTTCGGCCAGGGTGGTGGCGCGGTCGTGGGTGCCGGACGCCAGCAGCACGCGCCGGGAGAGGGCGAAGACCGCGTCCGGCAGGGAATCGGTGAGCCGGGCCGCGTCGGTGATGAGGTACGGCCGGTCGACCCGGCGCAGGAGGGCGGTGACGGTTTCGCCGTCCAACTGCGGTGACAGCAGGACCGGTACCGCGCCGATCCGGGTGGCCGCGACAGCGAGCAGGGTGATGTCGAACGCGTTGCTCTTGTGGATCACCACGTGATCGCCGGGCCGGAGCCCCGCCCTCCACAGGCGCGAGCCGAAGTCGCCGACGAGATCGGCGACGTCCGTCATCGTCATGGTCCGGCCGCGGTCCGGTGCGATGTCCAGGTCGTGGTCCAGGAGCAGGACGTTCGTCGGGTAGCGGGCGGCCGCCCGGTCGAACAGCGCACCCAGCCTGATGCCGCGATTTCCTACGCGCTGGAGAAACATGCGTCAACCTCGATCTGCTCGGATGTCCAGGAACGGAACGCCGTGTCAGTCGCTTTCGATGATCTTCTTGAGCCGTCCGAGAGTGGCGGCCATATCGCTTTCCACCTTGGCCCCCCACTCGTGGAAGAACCTTTTCCGCTCGTCCTCGTCCATCTCCGCGGTGATCTTCCGGATTCCCTCGGTGGCGGTGCCCATCCGGAAGTGGTGGACGAGCTCGGTGGTACCGCCTCCGGCGGCACGCAGGGTGAAGCCCCAGACGCTGTCCTGGGCCCGGCCGGACAGGGTGCGCATGGCCCAGGCGAAGCGGTGGGCCGGTTCGGCGGTCACGATCTCGGCCGTGGTGGTCCAGGAGCCGCGGACCACCGGTGCCCATGCCACGACGTCGTCGGGCCGGACGTTGTGCCCGCGGAAGACCGAGCCCGGGGCTCCGGGTTCGCCCTCGATCCATTCACCGCCCGTGCATTCCTCGCTCCACTGGTGGCTGCGCGGCAGATCGCTGACCATCGCGTAGACGAATTCGGGAGGCCGGGCGACATGGGTTTCCACCGCGACGTCGAAGAGGGGGGTCTTTTCGTTGTCCGTATTCTTTTCCACGTCCATGGGGACATGGTCGTCACGCGGCTGAGGGCCGGGCAATGCGACCGCTGCCGGATTCGTCAGGTCGCGTCCGGCTGCGTTCGCCGCCCTTGCGGTGGCTGCCATTCGACGAGTGCCAGCCCGGCCGCCATGCCGCCGCCGAATCCGGCCAGGACCACCAGGTCGCCGGGGGCGATCCGGCCGGCGGCCCGGTCCAGCGTGATGGGGACGGACGCCGCTCCCGTGTTGCCGAACGAGGTGACGGTCGTGTGCGTGTGCTCGGGTGGGAATCCGAGGTCCGCGGCGAGCGTCTCGATCATCCGGCCGTTCGCCTGATGGGGGACGAAGTGCAACGGCCTTGTGCGGTCCGGAAGATGGGCGTCGAGGAAGGACCGGATCAGCGGTGCGACACGGCTCTGGACGAAGTGTCGTACCGCCGGCCCGTCCATCGTGAAGTAGTGCAGGCCCTGCTCGACGGAGGCCGGCGAGGCGGGGATCCGGGAGCCGCCCGCGGGCACCCGGATGAGGCCGCGTTCCTCGGGAAAGGTGGCGAGGCGCGTCGCGAGCACACCCTCACGGCGGGTGGGCCCCAGGACCACGGCGCCTGCACCGTCGCCGAAGAGGATGACCGTGCGCCGGTCGTGCGGGTCGAGCGAGCGGGAGTAGATGTCGGCGCCGATCACCACGGCGTGGCCGCCGGTACCGCGGATCATGCGTTCCGCGGTGGCCAGCGCGAAGACGAATCCGCTGCACACCGCGTTGATGTCGAAAGCCGGCGTTCCGGCGGCGACGCCCAGTTCCGCGGCGACGGCCGTGGCGGTGGGGGGCTGGGGCGAGTCGGGTGTCGACGTGGCCAGGACGATCAGCGTGACGTCCTCGGCCCGCACCCCGGCGTCGTGGAGCGCCATGCGCGCGGCTGCCGCCGCCAAGTCCGACGTGGCCTCGTCGGACTTGGCCCAGCGACGTTCCCGGATGGCGGTCTTCCGCCTGATCCATTCGTCCGTCACGCCGGCGGGGGGCCCGACGTCGTCGTTGGTGACGACGTTGCCGGGGAGGCACGAACCCGTGCCCAGGATTCCGACCGCACCGGTGTCACGGACCGCTGTTGCACGACTGGCCATGGTGACTCATTTCAGGTCGTCCGCTACTTGAGTTCCCGTCGGAAGATAGCCAGTTCGGAAGAGGGGCCCCAGATTCCGGGACAATGAGTGTCACCTTCGACGTGCACGCACCGGGCGAGCGCAGGGGAGTTGACAGACTTCGGGCCCGGTTCGTCGACGCCCCCGGTCGGAAATCGTAGCGTTGGGCCGCGATATGCCTGTCCGTCCGACAAGGGACACCGCATGGGGAGAAGCGACCCGGCACCGCGAGAATCGCCTTGGTCCAATGCCATCGACGTACATCACCACATCATTCCGGACTTCTATGTGGAGGAACTCCGGAAAATCGGATTCGCCTCCACTCTGCCCGGTGTCGACAAACCCGAATGGCGGGTGGAGACCAGCCTGTCGATGATGGACCGGCAGGGCATACGGGCGGCCGTGGTCAACGTGTGGCCCGGCGTACCGGCCGTCGACGCCGTCACCGGTGCGCGGTTCGCCCGCCGCGTCAACGAGTACCTCGCGGAGCTCGTCGCGGCGCACCCGGGCCGCCTCGGGGCGTTCGCCGTGCTGCCGCTGCCGCACCTGGACGCCTCGCTGGAGGAACTCGCCTACAGCACGGACGTCCTCGGTCTCGACGGGGCGGGCCTGGTCACCAACTACGGCGGCGTGTACGTGGGGGACCCGTCACTCGACGCGTTCCACGCCGAGGCGGCCCGGCGCGAGATCCCGCTGTTCGTCCATCCGACGGCGCCCCCGGTCGACCAGCCGGCCTTCGGTCTGCCGGTCTCGCTCTGCGAGTTCCCCTTCGAGACGGTGCGGCTGGCGGCCCAGCTGCTGTACAACCGCACCCTGGACCGCCATCCGGGGCTGCGCATGATCCTGTCCCACGGCGGCGGCGGTATGGCGTACTACGCCGCCCGGCTCGCGTGCGGGCCGCTGATCCGGGCCGATCTCGCCGAGCGGCTGCCCGCCGACCCGATCGCGTATCTGCGACGTCTCTACAGTGACACCGCCATGATCGGTGACCCGCATGCCTTCCCCGCGGTGCGTTCCTTGGCCTCGCCGGACCGGATTCTGGTCGGTTCGGACTTTCCTTTCATGCCGGAGTCGTTCAGCGGTCAGGGCAGCCGCTACATCGCCGATCACGGCGGGTTCTCCGCGGAAGAACTGGAACGCATCGAGGCCGGTAACGCCTCGGACCTTTTCCCTCGATTGGCGAAGTACCAGTAGAAGGGCTGTCAGCGTGCTCGAAGAACCTGTGATCGCCGCGTATCTGGACCGCATTTCCGCCGCGCGCCCCGCTCGGGCCGACCTGGATTCCCTGCGGGACCTGCAGATGCGTCATCTCCTCTCGGTGCCCTTCGAGAACCTGGGTTACCACCTGGGCGAAGAGATCCACATGGACGAGAGGGTCGTACAGAAGATCGTCAGGGAGCGGCGCGGGGGCGGCTGCTACGAGGTCAACCCCGGGCTCGCCTATCTGCTGCGCGGCCTCGGCTACGACGTCTCGTTCATGCCGGGCCGGGTGTGGATCAAGGACGAACTCACCGCTCCCCTGTGCCACCTGGCGCTCAAGGTCCGGGTCGACGGGCACGCGTGGCTGGTCGACGTCGGGTTCGGGCGCAACAGCCGCTACCCGCTGTCGATGGAGACGGACGGCGTTCAGCCGGACCCGCACGGCGCCTACCGGCTGGAGACCGCCGACGACGGCGGCATCGACGTGCGCGTGGACGACTCGCTCCTGTACCGGGTGTACGACGTGCCCTGCCTCGTCACCGACTTCGGGCCCACCCTGTGGTGGTACCGCACGGCACCGGACTCGCCCTTCCTCCAGAACCTGTTCTGTTCGCTGCCGACGGAGAACGGCCGCGTCACGCTGAAAGAGGACCAGCTGACGCACATCACCGGCGGCGAGCGCGAGAGCCGGCAGCTGACGAGCGACGACGAGATCCGCGCCGCGTACGACAAATGGTTCGGCATCAGGCTGGAGCGGCTGCCGGTGAAGGCGGACGGGGGCACGAGCGTGCCGATGTCGTTCGACTGAGCCCGGCCGGGACGGGGCGGGCGGACCGGCTCGTGAGGCGGTCCGCCCGCGGCGTCAGGCCGTACCGGACGGATTGGAGATGAGGTATCTCCAGTGCCCGTCCGGGCCCCGGCGGGCGATGTCCGTGGCCGTGCCCTCGGCGTGCACGGGGGTGCCGTCGGGCCCGACGCCCTCGTGCACGTAGTCGTTGATGAGGAGCGCGGTGTCGCCCACGACGTAGACCTGGCGCAGCGAGACGGTGATCGGGACCCGGTCGCGCACCACCGTCGGCAGTGCCGCACGCCGCCGCGCGCCCGAGGACATCAGGCCGGGCCGCACCACGTGCGCCGCCTCCGGTTCGAACAGGGCGTCCAGCAGCTCCAGATTCCGCGCGTTGAAGGCGTCGGCGAAGACATAGGGAAGGTCGGCCGGATCGACGGGCAGACCGGTGCTGTCAGGTGTCTCGGACATGGGACCGAGTACAGCAGCCGGGAATGCGGGCGGGCAGTCCGCGGAGCGGATATCTGTCACCTCCGCCTGCGGTGCGAGGAGAAGGAGGGGACCTGACAGATCACGGCGGCAGACGTGGTCGGGCGTCTTCGGACACTGACACGATGCCGATGGAATGCGCAGCCATGAACCCGCATGAGCCGGCAAGGAGCATTTCCTTTGACGAACCTCACCATTGTCTTCCATTCCCGCAGCGGCAACACCTATCAGCTGGTGGAAAGGGCGGCGAAAGCAGCGCTCGACGCGGGTGCCGACGTCCGCGTGCGCAAGACGCCCGAGCTCCCCGACCCCATGGTCCTGGACCAGGACGCCTACGCCGACCTGGCGGCGGCCACCCAGGACGTACCCGCGGCGGACCTCGACGACCTGGTCTGGGCCGACGCGATCATGGTCGGGACCCCGGTCCACTACGGCCTCCCCGCCCCGCAGATCCTGAACTTCATCGACCACACCGGTCCTGTCGCCATCCCGGGCAAGCTGATGAACAAGGCGGTGTCCGCGTTCGCCTCCGGCTCGATGCCGCACGCGGGGCAGCAGGCGGCGATCCTGGCGCTGCACAACGCGTTCTGCCACTGGGGCGCGGTCATCGTGCCCAACGGCTCCGCGGCGGCCGTGCTGCACCAGCCGGGCAACGGCGCTCCCTACGGCACGGGGACCATTTCACGCCACCGGGCGAACAGCGTGACCGAGGACAACTTCGACGCGATCGAGTACCAGACGCTGCGCACCCTCCAGGTCGCCCGGGCGCTCTGCGAGGGCCTGCGGCCCGAGCCGAAGATCGCCCTGGTGAGCGAGGAGCGGCTGCGTACGTTCGGCCTGGACATCTGATGCGCCCCGAGAAGGTGTTGCGTGACTCGCCCTGGCCGCACGGCCACCCGTGCTGGGTCGAGGTACAGGTCGAACACGTCAGACGGGCGTCCGTCTTCTACGGGCAGCTGTTCGGCTGGACCTACCTCGACCACGGCCCCGACTACCAGCACTATCTGACGGCACGACTCGGTGGCCGGGCCGTCGCCGACATCGGGCCGCGGCCCGCCACGGACACCACGGGAGAGCCCTCCGCGTGGCTCGTCTGCTTCGCGGTCGACAGCACCGACGCGGCGGCGGAGCAGATCACCCGGGCGGGAGGCACCGTGCTGCTCCCCCCGCTCGACGTCGGTACGCACGGCCGGTTCGCGGTCGCCGCCGATCCGGCCGGCGCCGTCTTCGCCGTCTGGCAGGCCCGGGCCTACGCCGGCACCCAGATCGCCGGCGTCGCCGGTTCGGTGGTGTGGCACCACTGCCTGAGCACGGACCTGGAAGCATCCCTGGCCTTCTACGCCGACGTGTTCGGCCACAGCGTGAGCCGGTCCTCCGGGCCGGACGGCGAGAAGCACCTCCTGCTGGAGCTCGACGGGCGACCGGTGGCCGGCATCGGCGAGGCCGGCGCGGACGGATCCGCCGAGCAGTCCTCGCACTGGCGGGTCCGGTTCGGCGTCGCCGATCTGGACGCCGCGCTGAAGACAGTCGCGGAACTCGGCGGCACCCTGCGCGAGGGCCCCTTCGGCACTGGGCAGGGGCGCTGCGCCCGCGTCGCCGACGAACAGGGCACGCCGTTCGAGGTGCTGGAGGTCGGTGAGCCGGCCTGACCCCGCCGTGTGCGGCCCCGGTCACCGGCCGGGGCCGCTGCGGGCGTCCGGGGCCGGATGCCATCCGGCCGTGTCCCAGAACTCCAGCTGGGCCGCCTTGGGCAGGGCGGCGATCCGCGGCCCCGCCGGGCTCCCCAGGCACAGGACCCGCGGATCCGCGGGTGTGAAGGCGGGCCAGTACGGGACTGCCTCGCTTCGGGGGACCGAGTCACGCGCAAACGACGACACCAGGTCCATGAGGGTGTGCGAGACCTCCCGCTCGACCGGTCCGTCGCCGAAGATCTCCCGGTGCCAGGGGATGCCATGGGTGCCGAACAACAACGGTGCGGTCGCCTCGTGGGGGGTGCCGAAAGCCGGCGGGCGCACGGCGTACTCGAAGTGCATGAAGAACCTCGGCGTCCCGCTCCGTACGGCACCCCGCTCGGTCAGGCGCACGATCTGATGGCGGAACAGGCTGTCCCCGACGATCTCCGCGTAGAGCGAGACGGCGTCGTCCGCGCGTCCCTCCTCGCGGGCCCGGGCGCGGTAGTGCCGGACGGCCGCGGCGGCGGTCCGCTCGGGGTCGCCGGCCCGCCCGTGGAGCAGGTGGGCGCGGACCATGCCGAGCAGTTCCGTGTCGTCGGCAGGGTGCGGCAGCGCACCGGCGGTGTAGAACGAACCCTCGGTGTCGGTCGTCACGGTCAGCGTCGGCAGGTCCGGCACGGGCCGGTGGACGTCGTATCCGGGCACCAGGTCGCCGTCCGGGACGGGCCCCCGGTAACAGCGGCCGGAGGCCACCGGCCTTCGGTCCGGGCTGCCGCCGAAGTACTCCTCCCAGGCGGCCAGCAGCTTGTCGGCGTCCACGGTGCGCAGGCCCGGGACGTCGACGCCGAGCCGGTCGGCGAGGGCGTCGAACGCCGTGCGGGCGTCGTCCGGTTCCAGGGCGTAGGCGGGGGCCCAGAGGTGTGCCGCGCTGACCAGGACCAGGCGGCGGACCGTGCCGCGCAGCCGGGGGAGGAGCGCGAGCTGCCAGACGGCGGCACCGCCCGCGGACGTACCGCAGAGGGTGATGTTCTCCGGGTCCCCGCCGAAGGCGGCGACGGCGGAGCGCACCCACTCCACGAGCGCGGCCTGGTCCTGGAGGCCCCAGTTGGCGCACCGTCCGGTGTCCGGATCGGCCAGCTGCTCGTGCCGCCCGTACCCGAACGGCCCGAGCCGGTGGTTGAAGGTGACGACGACGAGGTCCCCGCGGCCGGCGAGTCGGGCACCGTCGAAGGTCGGGCTGGAGGCGGAGCCCGCCCGCCAGCCGCCGCCGTGCACATAGACCAGGACCGGGCGGGAGCCGTGGACGTCCGGCGTCCAGATGTTGGCGTGGACAGCGTGCTCGGCGGAGACCGGGGCAGGGGCCGGTGCGCCGATCGGTCCCGGGCCCTCGGGCTGGAGGAAGGCCGGTGGCGTCACGGCCGCCGGCCGGACACCGGTCCACGGCCGGGCGGGGCGCGGCGAGGCGAACCGGAGCGGCCCGACCGGCGGGGCCATGAAGGGCACTCCCAGGAACGCGTGGACGGGTGCGGCCCCGCCCGCCGGACCGGCCGCCGTTCCCCGCAGCGCACCGGCCGGGATCCGTACCACCGGCGGCCGGGTCTGCCACGTCTGCGCCATCGGAACCCCTCTGCCGCTCTGCCGGTGTGCGCAGCACGTTCGCAGACCCGGCCCAACGCCGCCAAGGGGCGGGGAAAGCATCTGTCAAGTGCGTCCAATTGACAGACTTCGACCGACATGACGAACCGGACCGGCGCATGTTGGCCACCTTCCGGGGAGGCGCGAGGGTGGTGGCGTGCCTCCTTTACTCATTTCGGATCGATATCCAGATGACTTTCCACGCCGGGCCATTGTTTCGAGCACCTTCGACCGTCCCGGATCGGCATGTGAGGGATGGAGTCGGAATTGACTGGCGATTTGGTTTCCGTTCCGTTGGAAAGGGCGGGGCAGCAGCCGGCCTGGGAGGACCTGTCGCGCCTTCAGCGTGCGCGGGAGACCCTGGCCGGCCGCCCCGGGCTCGTCGAGGTGCACGACGTCGAGGTGCTGCGCGGGCAGCTGGCGCGGGTGAGCGCGGGTGCGGCGGAGGTCGTTCAGGCCGGTGACTGCGCCGAGGACCCGGCCGAGTGCTCGGCTTCGGACGTCGCCCGCAAGGTCGCGGTGCTCGATCTGCTGGCGGGTGCGATGAAGCTGGCCGGTCGGCGCCCGGTGTTGCGTGCGGGCCGGATCGCGGGTCAGTTCGCCAAACCCCGGTCACGGCCGACCGAGCGCCTCGGCGACCTGGAACTTCCCGTGTACCGCGGCCACTTGGTGAACGGTCCGGCTCCGGAACCGGAGGAGCGCAGCCCGGACCCGCTGCGGCTGGTCACCGGTTACATGGCCGCCGCTGACATCGTGGGCCACCTCGGCTGGGGCCGCACCGGCCATATGGAGCACCCGGTGTGGACGAGCCACGAGGCGCTGGTCCTCGACTACGAGCTTCCTCTGCTGCGCCGCACCGCCGACGGCAGGCTGCTGCTCGCCTCGACGCACTGGCCGTGGATCGGGGAGCGCACCCGCCAGGCCGACGGCCCCCATGTCGCCCTGCTCGCCCAGGTGCTCAACCCGGTGGCCGTCAAGGTGGGGCCGGGCATCGGCACGGACGAACTCCTCACGCTGTGCGGGCTGCTGGATCCCGAGCACCGTCCGGGCCGGCTCACCCTCATCGTCCGGATGGGGGCGCGGACCGTGGCCGAGCGCCTGCCCGCGCTGGTCCGCGCGGTCCGCTCGGCCGGGCACCCCGTGGTGTGGCTGGTCGATCCCATGCATGGCAACACGGTCGTCACGCGCGGTGGTTACAAGACCCGTTACGTACGGACGATGCAGCGTGAGGTCCGTGAGTTCCGCGCCGTTCTGGCCCAGGAGGGCGCGTTCCCCGGCGGCGTCCATCTGGAGACGACGCCCGACCAGGTCACCGAGTGCGTGCTCGACGAGTGGGAGGCCGACCGGGTCGGCAAGGTGTACACGAGTTTCTGTGACCCCCGGCTCACCGTGGACCAGGCACTGGAAGTGCTGGAGGCGTGGACGGGAGTCCCCCCGCCCGCGATGACGACCGCGGCCGGCCGGCGGCCCACGACAGGAGGATGACGCGATGTCGGAAGTGACCGGGCAGCGGGGCGCAGTCGCCCTTGTCACCGGAGCCGCCGGCGGAATCGGCCGGGCCGTGGTCCGCGCGCTCGCCGAGCAGGGCACGGTGGTGGCGGCCGTCGACCGCGACGAGGGCGCCCTGCACCGTTGTGCCGCGGAGCTGAGCGGTTCGGGACTGCCCGTGACGGCGTGTCCCGCCGATGTCACCGACGCCGACGAGGTCGAGGCGGCGGTGGCGACGGCGGAGGAGCGGCTGGGACCGGTGGAGTACCTGGTCAACGCCGCCGGGCTGCTGCGCATGGGCCCGGTCCGCGAACTGAGCCCGCGGGACTGGGCGGAGATGTTCGCGGTCAACGCCGCGGGCGTCTTCCACGTGTCCCGTGCCGTGGTGGACCGCATGGTGCCGCGGGGCCGGGGCGCCGTGGTCACCGTGGCCTCGAACGCCGCCGCCACGCCCCGGGCGAGCATGGCCGGTTACGCCGCGTCCAAGGCCGCGGCCACGATGTTCACCAAGTCGCTGGGCCTGGAGGTCGCCCGTCACGGCATTCGCTGCAACGTCGTGGCACCGGGGTCGACCGAGACACCGATGCTCTGGTCCATGTGGGCGGACGACAGCGGACGCGCCCGCACGCTCCACGGCAGCGCCGCCGACTTCCGCGTCGGCATCCCGCTGGGCAGGATCGCCCGGCCCGAGGATGTCACCGCCGCGGTGCTCTTCCTGCTGTCCGAGCAGGCCCGGCACATCACGTTGCACGACCTCACGGTCGACGGCGGCGCCTCGCTCGGCGCCTGAGAGGACACCTGACCATGCCCGGGATCCCCGACATAGCCGCGTACCCCCTGCCAGGCGAGGACGACCTGCCGGCCAACACCGCGCGGTGGACGGTGCGTGCGGACCGCGCCGTGCTGCTCGTGCACGACATGCAGCGGTACTTCCTCAGACCCTTCGCCGAGGACCAGCGCCGTGCGCTGATCGGCAACGTCGCCCTGCTCCGGGAGCGGTGCGCGCGCCTCGGCATTCCTGTCGCGTTCACGGCGCAGCCCGGCAGCATGACCAGGCAGCAGCGCGGGCTCCTCATGGACTTCTGGGGCCCGGGGATGCGGCCGGCCCCCGAGGACCGTGCCGTGACCGAGGAGTTGGCCCCGCGCCCGGGCGACTGGTCGCTCACCAAGTGGCGTTACAGCGCCTTCGTGCGCTCCGGCCTGCTGGAGCGGCTCCGCGAGAGCGGCCGCGACCAGCTGATTCTCTGCGGGGTCTACGCCCATATCGGTGTCCTCGCCACCGCCGTCGACGCGTTCGCGCACGACATCCGGACGTTCCTCGTCGCCGACGCCGTCGCCGACTTCTCCGCCGAGGAGCACCGGCTCGCCCTCACGTACGCGGCCCGCCGCTGCGCGTTCGTGACCACCGCGCGGCGCCTCCCCGTCGAGGGCGGCACGCTGCTCGGCGGGGACCGCGCCGAGCCCGGGAAGCGAGCCGTCGCATGAGCGCCGAGCCGATGGCGGCAGGGACGGCCGAGGCCCTCCTGGACCGCGTCCTGTCCTCCCCCACGACCGAGCCGTTCGCCCTGCTCTACCGCCCTTCGGTCACCGGCACCGACCGGGTGGAGGTCCTGACCGGCCCGGTCGCCCCTGTGGACCGGGTCGCCGATCTGCCGCTGCCCGGCTCCCCGCAGGGGCCCGCCGGTGCGGACGTCCTGGCCCTGCTGCCGTACCGGCAACTGGCCGAGCGAGGGTTCCCCGTGCCCGACGACGGGCGGCCGCTGCTCGCCATGACCGTGCGGGAGCAGGCCTCGCTGAGCCGGGCCGCGGTGCTCGACCGCGTCCCGGACGTGCCGATCCGGATGACGGGCGAACACTTCGACATCGGCGACGACGCGTACGCGGACCTGGTGCGCCGCGTGCTCGCCGACGAGATCGGCGTCGGCGAGGGCGCGAACTTCGTCATCAAGCGCCGGTTCCTCGCGGACATCGCGGACTACTCACCGGCGACGGCCGCCGCGCTCTTCCGGCGGCTGCTGGCGCGGGAGTCCGGTGTCTACTGGACGTTCCTGGTGCACACCGGCGAGCGCACCCTGGTGGGGGCCACGCCGGAGCGGCACGTCAGCCTGCGGGACGGCACCGCCGTGATGAACCCGATCAGCGGCACGTACCGCTACCCCGCGTCCGGGCCGACCCTGTCCGGCGTCATGGACTTCCTGGGGGACCGCAAGGAGAAGTACGAGCTGTTCATGGTGGTGGACGAGGAGCTCAAGATGATGTCCCGGGTCTGCGACCGGGACGTGCGCGTGGTGGGCCCGTTCCTCAAGGAGATGGCCCGTCTCGCGCACACCGAGTACGTCATCGAGGGGCGCACGGAGCGCGACGTGCGGGAGATCCTGCACGGCACCCTGTTCGCCCCGACCGTCACGGGCAGCCCGCTGGAGAACGCGAGCCGCGTCATCAACCGGTACGAGCCGGAGGGCCGCGGCTACTACAGCGGCGTGGTCGCGCTGGTCGGCAGGGACGGCCGGGGCCGCCGCACCCTGGACTCGTCGATCCTCATCCGCACCGCCGACATCGACTCCTCGGGCCGGCTGGCGATCGGGGTGGGCGCCACCCTGGTGCGCGACTCCGACCCGGCGGCGGAAGTGGCGGAGACCCGGGCGAAGGCGACCGGCCTGCTCACCGCGCTGCGGGCCGAACCGCAAGGACCACTGGGCCGTCATCCGTCGGTGCTGTCCGCGCTGCGCGCCCGCAACGAGGACATCGCGCACTTCTGGCTGCACGGCCCCGGCCCCGCCGCGACGGCCGGCGCGGTGCCGGCCGGGCGGCGGGTCCTGGTCGTCGACGCCGAGGACACGTTCACCTCGATGATCGCCCATCAGCTGGGGGCGGCCGGGCTGAGGGTGACCACCCGCCGTCACGACGAGCCCTACTCCTTCGCCGAGCACGACCTGGTGGTGATGGGCCCCGGCCCGGGCGACCCGCTGAACACGGACGAGCACCGGATCGCGCGGCTGCATGACGGCATCGGCAGGCTGCTCGCCGAGCGCCGGCCCTTCCTGGCCGTGTGCCTGAGCCACCAGGTGCTCTGCCATCGGCTCGGTCTGCCCGTGCACCGCCGGGCCACACCGCACCAAGGGGTGCAGCTGGACATCGACCTCTTCGGACGCCGCGAACGCGTCGGTTTCTACAACAGCTTCGTGGCACGGAGCGGGTCGGACCGGGTCGGTGCGCCGGACGTCGGTGAGGTGGAGGTCAGCCGGGACGCCGTCACCGGCGACGTCCACGCCGTGCGCGGCCCGTGGTTCGCCGGGGTGCAGTTCCACGCCGAGTCGGTGCTCACCCGGGACGGGGTGCGCATCCTCGGCACGCTCCTTGCCGGCGTACTCGAGGAGACCCAGCGCCCCGTCCGGTCCTGATCCCCGCCCGCCCCCGGCTTCCGGTACCCGGCCTCTCAGGCCGTGGCCAACGCCACCCGCCGGCCGTGCAGTCGGTTCGCCTCCAGCATGCGGTGGACCTCGGCGGTGGCACTGAGCGGCAGGACGCGCACCTCCCGGGGCCGCAGGCGGCCCTCCGCCAGCAGGTCGTTGACGCAGCGCGCCGCTTCGGCGAGTTCGGCGGCGGGGGCCCCGGTGATGGCGAAGCCGACGACGGAGCGGTCCCGCACGTAGAGCGGCCCGGCCGGCAGCACCGGTGTGGTGCGCAGCCCGGCGAGCAGGACGATCCGGCCCCGCCAGGCGAGCAGATCCACCGCGGTGGACAGGTCGTTGACGCCCGCGGCGTCCGCGTAGAGGTCGACACCGTCGGGGCAGGCCCGGGCCAGCCGCGTCCCGAGGTCGGCGCCCCTGCGGTCGACCACGGTGTGGGCGCCCAGGGCGCGGCAGTGGGCGGCGTCGCGTTCGTGGGCCACGGCGACGACACGGGCCCCCGCCCGGGCCGCGACGGTCACCATGGCGGAGCCGACGTTGCCGGCGGCCCCGATCACGACCACGGTCGCCCCCGCACGCAGTCCCCCGTGGGTCACCAGGCCCAGGTAGGCCGTGGCCGCGGGATGCAGCTGGGTCACCGCGGTCTCGGGGGCGACGCCGTCCGGGAGCCGGTAGAGCCGCTCGGCCGGCACCACCGCGCGCTCGGCCGCCGCGCCCTGCCGGCCGTCGTGGCCGAGGCTGTTGCACCACACCCGGTCGCCCACCCCGAAGCCCGTCACCCCCGTCCCCAGGGCGGCGACCCGGCCGACCAGATCGCGGCCGACGACGAAGGGGAACTCCACGGCGGTGCGTACCGCACCGGCGCGGATGAAGGTGTCGACGTGGTTGGCGGTCGTCATCTCGACGTCCACCAGCACCTCGTGCGTGCCCGGCCGGGGGTCGGGCAGCACGCCGAAGCGTATGGAGTGCGCAGGGCCGAACTCGTCGATATAGGCAGCACGCATACCGAACTCTTGCCCCGCGGGACCCCGGCCCGGCCGGCTTCCCGGCCGACCGGCCACGGAGTGTGTCAACTTCGGGCCGGATCCGCCGCTTTCCACAGCCGCACCTGACGGACTGTCGGAACCGCCGTTGCCCGCGCGAGGCCCCCGTCCGACGATCGGAGCGTCCGGAGTGGAGAAGGGGTGCTCGGCTTGAACAGGACAGCGCACGAGATCGCGGTCATCGGTGCCGGCCCGCGGGGACTGGCGGTGCTGGAGCGGCTGTGCGCGCACGAGCGGGCGCGGCCGTCGCACCCACGGGTGCTCATCCACGTCGTCGACGACTCACCGCCCGGCGCGGGTGCCGTGTGGCGCACCGGCCAGTCGCGGTTCCTGCTCGCCAACACCGTCGCTTCCCAGATCACCGTCTACTCCGACGCGGCATCCCGCATCGACGGGCCCGTCGAGCCGGGGCCCAGCCTGTACGAGTGGGCGGTGTCGCTCTCCGGCCGGTCCGCCCGGGACGGGGCCGAGGGCCCGGTGCCCGACGCCGCGACACTGGCCGAGGCACGTTCGCTGGGACCGGACTGCTACCCGTCCCGCGCCCTGTGCGGCCAGTACTACGCCGACTGTTTCCGTCGCGTCCTGGCCGGCGCCCCCGGCCACGTCCGGATCCGGGTGCACCGCTCGCGTGCCGTGGCCATGGCCGACACCCACGGATTCCCGGGCGGGCCGCAGGGGGTCCGGCTGGCGGACGGTACGCGGCTGAACCGTCTGGACGGCATCGTCCTGGCCCAGGGACACGTGCCCACCCGGCCGTCACCGCAGGAGGAACGCACGGCGAGCCTGTCCCGGATCCACCACCTGACCTACCTGCCGCCCGGCAACCCGGCCGACGCGGACCTGGACGGCGTCCCGGCCGGGCAGCCGGTGCTGCTGCGCGGCCTGGGGCTGTGCTTCTTCGACTACATGGCGCTGTTCACCCTCGGCCGGGGCGGCCGGTTCGAGTCCGCCGGCGACGGGCTGGTGTACCGCCCCGGCGGCGACGAACCGGTGCTGTACGCCAGTTCACGGCGAGGGGTGCCGTTCCATTCCCGCGGCGCGAACGAGAAGGGCGCGCACGGCCGTCACCTGCCGCGTCTGCTCACCGCCGAGCGGGTGTCGGCCCTGCGCCGGCGGGCCGCGGCGGGCGGCCCGCCGCTGTCCTTCACGAAGGACCTGTGGCCGCTCATCGCCCGCGAGGTGGAGACCGTCTACTACGAGACGCTGCTGGCGGGCCGCCGGGGGGACACCGTGCGGGCGGAGTTCGCCGAGCGGTACCTGGCGTGCGCGGATCCCGCCGGGTGCGACGCCGTGCTGACCGCCTTCGGCGTCCCGGCCGGAGACCGCTGGGACTGGGAGGCGGTCGCCGACCCAGCGGGGCAGCGGACCTTCGCTGACCGTGACGCCTTCCGGGCGTGGCTGCTCGGCTGGCTGCGCGACGACGTCCGGCACGCACGGCAGGGCAACGTGAGCGGTCCGCTCAAAGCCGCCCTGGACGTACTGCGGGACCTGCGCAACGAAGTGCGGCTCGCGGTCGACCACGGTGGGCTGGACGGAGCGTCGCACCGCGACGAACTGGAGCGCTGGTACACCCCGCTCAACGCGTTCCTCTCCATCGGTCCCCCACCCCGGCGCACGCAGGAGATGATCGCGCTGATCGAAGCGGGGGTCCTGCACCTCACCGGGCCGGGCACCCGGATCCGGATCGACACGGGGAGCGGTTCGTTCGTCGCCGGCTCCGACACCGTTCCGGGACCCACCGTGCGGGCGCGGACCCTCATCGAGGCGCGGCTGCCGGTGTCCGACCTGCGGCGTACCGCCGATCCGTTGCTGCGGCACCTGCTGAGCACCGAGGCCTGCACCGCCTACCGCGTCCCCGCCGGGGAAGGCGACACGTACGAGACCGGCGGCCTGGCGGTGACGCCACGGCCCTACCGCCTGGTCGACGCCCACGGGCGGGCCCACCCGCGGCGCTTCGCCTACGGCGTGCCGACCGAGGCGGTCCACTGGGTGACGGCGGCGGGGATCCGGCCGGGGGTCGACTCGGTGACCATCGCCGACGCCGACGCGATCGCCCACGCGGTGCTCGCCCTGGGCTCCAGCCGGGCGCACCCGGACGAGGCCGCCGAGCACACCCCGGTCGAGGTGACGGTATGACCGCCTCTCCCCCACAGGGCGGCGCCGGGGCGCACACGACGGACGCCGGTCTGCTGTCCCCGGTCCGCGCCGGCGCACCCGTCGAGCGGGCCGTGTCCGACCACGCGTGGCTCCAGGCGATGCTGGACGCGGAGGCCGCGCTGGCGCGCGCTCAGGCGGCGATCGGGGTCGTGCCGCCGTCGGCGGCGGAGGTCGTCCGGCGGGCCGCGCGGGCCGACCGGCTGGATCTGCGGGCCCTGGCCGTGGACGCGCGGGAGAGCGCCAACCCGGTGGTCGCGCTGGTCCGGGAGTTGACCCGGGCCGTGGCCGCCCTGGACCCCGCAGCGGCCGAGTACGTGCACCTGGGGTCGACCAGTCAGGACATCTTCGACACCGCCGCGATGCTCGTCGCCCGGGACGCGCTGGGCCTGCTGCGCACGGACCTCGCGCGGGTCGCGGGCGCGTTCGCGGTGCTCGCACGCGAGCACCGCGACACCGTGCTCCCGGGCCGCACCCTGGCGCTGCACGCCGTTCCCACCACCTTCGGGCTGAAGGCCGCCGGCTGGCGCGGACTGGTGCTCGACGCGGACGCCCGCGTGGCCGGAGTGCTCGCGGCCCTGCCCGTCTCCCTGGGCGGGGCCGCGGGGACCCTGGCCGGGTATGTCGAGCACGGCGCCGACGCCGGACGTCTCCTGGCGGCGTTCGCGGCCGAGACGGGCCTGCGCGCGCCCGTCCTGCCCTGGCACTGCCTGCGGACGCCGGTGGCCGATCTCGGCGCCGCCCTGGCACACACCACCGGTGCCCTCGGCAAGGTGGCGGTCGACGTACTGTCGCTGACCCGGACCGAAGTCGGTGAGGTCGTCGAGCCGGGTCCTCCCGGGCGCGGCAGTTCCTCCGCCATGCCGCAGAAGCGCAATCCGGTGCTGGCGACGCTGATCCGCAGCGCCGCGCTCCAGGTGCCGGCGCTGGCCGCCGTGCTCACGCAGTGCCTGGTCACGGAGGACGAGCGGTCGGCCGGGGTGTGGCATGCGGAGTGGCAGCCGTTGCGTGAGTGCCTGCGCCTGGCCGGGGGCGCCGCCCACACGGCGGTGGAGCTGGCCGAGGGCCTGGTGGTGCGGCCGGAGCGGATGAGCGCCGGTCTCCGGCTCACCGGCGGGCGGATCGTCTCCGAACGCCTCGCGGCCTTCCTCGCTCCGCTCGTGGGCAAGGGCACCGCGCGTGAGGTTCTGGCACGGGCCGCCGAGGCGTCGGACCGGCTCGGCAGGCCGCTGGCCGAGCAACTCGGTGAGGAACCCGAGCTCGCGGGTCGGATCACACCGGCCCAGATCGCGCAGCTGTGCGATCCGGGTGCCTATGTGGGCGCCGCCGCCGAGCTGGTGGAGCGGTCCCTGCGGGAGGACGCGGGACCGGTCCTGACCGCTGACGGACAGCGCTGACCAACCTGACCTTGCTCATGACGAGCTGACCCCTCGACGACCTTGCGCGGCGCGGGGGCCCTGGGCTTGAATTCAGAAAGTCCGAGACCACTGAGGGGCAAAAAAGCCACTTGAAATATCGGTGGCACTTCGACCCCAGTTCATGGGTGCTCGAAAAAGGGGGACGTGATGGATGGTCCATGCGTGACACGGAGAAACCGCCTCACGATGTGCGCCGCCGCTCCAAGAAGGACCTACTGAGCCAGCGGCCACCGGCGCTGTGATCTGTTCGGGAGCTCTGCGCCGTTCCCTTTCGCCCTGACACCCAGGGGTTCGCCGCGAGCACGCGGCCGGGTGCCCCTCATCCCCGTGGACCGACGCGCCCTGCTGCGCCGTGCGGCCCGGCTCCCGCAGCCGTGCACCGGCACGCTGGCCGTCGCCCGCCACTCCGACCCCCTTCCCATGCCGTGCGGTGATGGCACGTGCCACCGCGCCCTCTGCGGCTCCGCATGCGCGTCGCGGGGTGGGCGGCACGCCCCGCACGGCCGTCGCGCGGCGGGGCACCCGCCCCGGCCGGACGCATGCCCGCCACGCGAGGCGAAAAGCCGCCCGCTGCCACCACACCCAGCGAGGAGACCGGTATGACCATGATGAGCGGTGTACCCGACGACACCCGGATCCGGCACCCGTTCGCGGACCGGCCCGACCCGGACGCAATGCGCAGAGCAGCCCTCGACAGGACGGTGGCCGAATTATCTCCCATCGTTTTCTCGTCACTTCCGCGGGCCGATCAACGGCGTAAAGGGATGATGTATCTGCGGGGTTTGCTGGGAGCCACCGGACGGAAATCGATAAGGAATATCGCGTCCTTCCTCGGGGATCAGGTCAACGACCAGGGCCTGCACCACTTCATCAACGACTCGACCTGGGAGTGGGCTCCCATGCGCGAGACCCTCGGCCGCTACCTGGTCCATCACCTGCCGCTCCAGGCATGCGTGCTGCATCTCATGGTCATACCGAAGTCCGGGCCCCACTCCGTCGGTGTCGCCCGGACCTTCTCGTGGGAGCGCGGCCAAGCCGTCACCGCTCAGCAGGTGATAGGCGTCTGGGGAGTGTCCGCGCGCACGGCGAGTCCGCTCAACTGGTGGATCCACCTGCCGCCGGAGGGGGCCCGGGGCGCTCCCCGGGACAGCCGGGCTCCGTCCGCCCCGGAGGGACCGGGTCCGGCGACACCCGAGGACTCGATGGTGAGCGCCTATCTGGAGACGGTGTCGCGTCTGCGCCTGCCGCACTGCCCGGTGACCCTCAACGCCGAGCGGCTGGACGCCATCAGGATCAGCTCCAGGCTCAGCGCCGCGGGCCTGAACCACATCTCCCGGATCGCCGGCGACACCTGGCTGCTGCCCGACGACCCCGCACTGCCCGGCTGGGGGGAGAGCCCGTTGCAGGCGAGCCAGATCGCCCACCTGGCCAAGGCGGGCCGCAGACGTGTGGCGGTGTTCCCCACGGGCGCACCGGGCGCCATGGAACTCGTCGCCGCGGTGCGGGTCCGCCTCCCGACCGTGCTCGACCCTGCCCACCGCGGCCGGGGCCGTCCGGAGTTCCTGCTGCTCGCGGTCGGCCGCGGCGGATCCCGCTGGCCCGAGGAGCTGTGGCTGACCGATGTGCGGGCGGCCGATCCGGCTGCCCTGCTGCGGCTCGTGGGGCACAGCCGGCGCGTGGAGGGCCGCGGTGTGCCGCGCGCCGAGCGCGTGGGCATCCGGGACTTCGTCGGCCGTTCCTTCGCCGGCTGGCACCGCCACGCCACCCTCGCGTCCGTCGCGCACGCGGCCACGGAACTGGCGGAGCGCAGACTGGTGGCATAGCCGCCGCCCGCGTCCGCACGAGGCGGCCGGTGCACACGCCGTTCGGCGACGCCCACCGGACCTCGGCCCGCACGCACCCGAGGGTCCTGGTGGGCTCCGCCGGCCTTGCCGATACGTTGGACACAGGCGATCGGCCGGGCGGGTGGACACCGAAGGGGATCACACCCGGCGTTCCCCGGCATGATGGTGCCTGGCGGCCCGCACAGAAGGCCGCGAAGTGCTGCCCGGCGAGCCGAGAGAGAGACATGAGCAGAACACTGACGCAGGCCGGAAGGTCTGCGGGAAGCGTGGTGTGAGGCCATGCACATCGTCATCATGGGTTGCGGAAGGGTGGGTTCCGCGCTGGCCCAGAACCTGGAGCAACAGGGGCACACGGTCGCCGTGGTCGACCAGGACCCCACCGCCTTCCGCCGGCTGGGCTCCGGGTTCGGCGGCCGCCGCGTCACGGGAGTCGGCTTCGACCAGGACACCCTGCGCGAGGCGGGCATCGAGGAGGCCGGCGCCTTCGCCGCCGTCTCCAGCGGTGACAACTCCAACATCATCGCCGCTCGCGTGGCCCGCGAGATGTTCGGCATCGAGAACGTCGCCGCCCGCATCTACGACCCCCGCCGAGCGGAGGTCTACCAGCGCCTGGGCATCCCCACCGTCGCGACCGTCCGCTGGACGGCCGACCAGATGCTGCGCCGGCTGCTCCCCTCGGGCGCGGAGCCGCTGTGGCGCGACCCCACCGGTGGGGTCCAGCTCGCCGAGGTGCACACCTCCACCGCCTGGGTCGGCCACAAGATCAGCCGCATCCAGGAGGAGACGGGCGTGCGCGTCGCGTTCCTGACCCGGCTCGGCGAGGCGGTCCTGCCCACGTCGCAGACGGTGTTGCAGGAGGGCGATCTGGTGCACGTGATGATGCGCACCGACGAGGTCGACAAGGTCGAGGCGGCGTTCGCCAAGGGTCCCGAAGAGGAGGGCGGTCACTGATGAGGGTCGCCATTGCCGGAGCCGGCGCCGTCGGCCGCTCGATCGCGGGCGAACTGCTGGAGAACGGCCACGAGGTCCTGCTGATCGACAAGGCACCGACCGCCATCTCGGTCGAACGCGTCCCGCAGGCCGAGTGGCTGCTCGCCGACGCCTGTGAGATCACCTCCCTGGACGAGGCGGCGCTCCAGCGCTGCAACGTCGTGATCGCCGCGACCGGCGACGACAAGGTGAACCTGGTCGTCTCGCTCCTCGCCAAGACGGAGTACGGCGTCCCGCGCGTCGTCGCCCGCGTGAACAACCCCAAGAACGAGTGGCTGTTCAACGAGTCCTGGGGCGTCGACGTGGCCGTCTCCACCCCGCGTCTGATGTCGGCCCTGGTCGAGGAGGCGGTGAGCGTGGGCGACCTCGTCCGCCTGCTCCGCTTCAGCCACGGCGACGCCAACCTGGTCGAGCTGACCCTGCCGGAGGAGTCGGCCCTGGCCGGTACGCAGGTCGGCGACGTGGAGTGGCCGCAGGACACGTCCCTGGTGACGATCATCCGCGGCAACCGCGTGCTGACGCCCTCGCGGGAGGACTCGCTGGAGGCCGGCGACGAACTCCTCTTCGTGGCGGCGCAGGCCCGTGAGGAGCAGCTGGAGGACCTGCTGTCGGTGCGGCGGACCGCGGCGAGCTGAGCCGTCTTTCGAATGAGCGGAAGGGGGCGTCCCGAGTGCTCGGGACGCCCCCTTCCGTTTCCGTCAGCGCCGGAGGCTACTGCTCCGCGGACCGGGCGGCAGCCTGCCGCTCGCGTTCCTCGGCCGCCTTCTCCTCGGCCTCCATCTCGGCGAACACGTCGATGGGCGCGGGCGCCTTCGCGAGGAACACCCACGTCAGGTACACCGCGAGCAGGAACGGCGGGATCTTCAGGGCGACCAGGACCCAGCCCAGCTGGGTGGTGTCGGCCCACCAGTACAGCGGGAAGAGGATCGCGCACTTGGCGAGCAGGATCGCTCCCCACGCGTAGCTGGCCTTCGCGTAGGCCTTCTTGCGGCCGGGGTTGCGCGTGCGCCAGGAGAGGTTCTCCTTGAAGACCGGGCCGAGGATCAGCCCGATCAGCGGCACCCCGCAGAGCGTGGTGATGATGTAGGCCAGGCCCAGCCCCAGCGTGTAGAGCATGCCGGGCAGGTAGAAGTCCTTGGCGTTGCCGGTCATCATCGCGAAGACGACGCCGAAGGCCACGCCGAAGACACCGCTGAAGGCGTGCTTGACGGTGTCCTTCATCACCAGCCGGACCACGACCAGCACCAGCGACACGGCCAGCGCCGCGATCGCCGAGAGGTGCAGGTCCTTGTTGATCGTGTAGATGGTGACGAAGAGGAGGCCGGGCAGCACCGTCTCCACCATGCCCCGCACGCCGCCGAACGCCTCGAACAGGGCGGCCTCGGTCACCGCCCGGGCGTCGTCCGCAGATGTCTCTTCGGTCGGCTTGTCGAGCGACGTCACCGGCTACTCCCGTCCGAGGGGTCTCAGTTCGTACTTGGGATTGAACAGCACCCGGCGGCCCCGGCTCATCGAGACCCGGCCCGACGCGATCAGTCTGCGTCCCGGCTCTATCCCCACGATGGAGCGCCTGCCGAGCCAGACCACGTCCAGCGCGGCGGAGCCGTCGAACAGCTCGGCCTCCAGGGCCGGGACTCCCGCACGCGGCCGAAGGGTGACCGTGCGCAAGGTACCAGTAACCGTCACTATCTGGCGGTCCTGGCAGTCTCCGATCCGGATGCAGCCGGCCGTCTCGCTGTCTTCGCGCAGTTCCTCGGACTCCAGGTCCTCCTGCGACGAGGAGAGCCGGTCGAGCATGCGCCGGAAACGGCCCGCCGGCTTTTCGGAACGAGGGACAGCACTCATATCTGAAGCGTACCGGGGCCCGCTGACGAAGGGCGAGGAGCCTGTTTGCCGGGCGCGACTCCCCTCACTTCTCGAAGCGGTAGCCCATCCCCGGCTCGGTGACGAAGTGCTTCGGGTGCGAGGGGTCCGCTTCCAGCTTCCGCCGCAACTGCGCCATGTACACGCGCAGATAGTTCGTCTCCGTCCCGTACGACGGCCCCCACACCTCCTGGAGCAGCTGCTTCTGCCCGACCAGGCGTCCGCTGTTGCGCACGAGGACCTCCAGCAGGTGCCACTCCGTGGGGGTCAGCCGTACGTCCTTGCCGGCCCGGTTGACCTTCTTCGCTGCCAGGTCGACGGTGAACCCGCCGGTGTCGACGATCACGTCGCCCGGGCCGTCGCCGGCCGGTTCGGCCCGGCGTACGGCGGCCCGCAGCCGGGCCAGCAGCTCGTCCATGCCGAAGGGTTTGGTGACGTAGTCGTCGGCGCCCGCGTCCAGCGCCTCGACCTTCTCGTCGGAGGTGTGCCGGGCGGACAGCACCAGGATCGGAACCCGGGTCCAGCCGCGCAGGCCCCTGATCACCTCGACGCCGTCCATGTCGGGCAGCCCGAGGTCGAGGACGACCACGTGGGGGTGGCGGGCGGCGGCGAGGCGCAGGGCGGTGGCGCCGTCGTGGGCCGTGTCGACCTCGTACGCGCGTGCCTTCAGGTTGATCACGAGGGCGCGCACGATCTGCGGCTCGTCGTCGACCACGAGGACGCGGGTCATGTGGCCTGCCTTTCCGGTTCTGCCGCTCGGTGGTGCTCCGGGCGGGTTCCCGCCGCGCGGAG
Organism: Streptomyces sp. NPDC029044; assembly: GCF_040637495.1. Classification (NCBI taxonomy): domain Bacteria; kingdom Bacillati; phylum Actinomycetota; class Actinomycetes; order Kitasatosporales; family Streptomycetaceae; genus Streptomyces; species Streptomyces sp. NPDC029044. The sequence continues at coordinate 74,015 of NZ_JBEZWN010000016.1, read as the reverse complement.
GGTGAGGACCATGGTGAGCCCGCCGCCGGGGGTGTCCTCCGCGTCCAGGGTGCCGCCCATGGCCTCGGCGAAGCCGCGTGCCACCGCCAGGCCCAGGCCCACGCCCGCGCCGCGCGGTGCGTCGCCGTGGCGCTGGAAGGGCTCGAAGATGCGCTCCTTGGCCTCGTCGGGCACGCCCGGCCCCCGGTCGACGACCCGCACCTCGACCCGGTCGGCGAGCGCGCTGCCGGCGACCAGCACGGGCGCGCCCGGCGGACTGTACTTGACGGCGTTCTCCACGAGGTTGGCCATCGCCCGTTCCAGCAGCCCGGGGTCGACGGCGACCATGGGCAGCGTCTCGGGCACGTCCAGGCAGGCACTGCCGTCGGGCACGCCGCCGAGCGCCATCGGCACCACCTCGTCGAGGTCGATCTCACGGATCAGCGGGGTGACGGTGCCCGTCTGGAGCCGGGACATGTCGAGCAGGTTGCCGACGAGGTGGTCGAGCCGGTCGGCGCCCTCCTCGATGCCCGCCAGCAGTTCGGCCCGGTCCTCCTCGGACCACTCGACGTCCTCGGAGCGCAGGGAGGTCACCGCCGCCTTGATCCCCGCGAGCGGGGTGCGCAGATCGTGGCTGACGGCGGCCAGCAGGGCCGTACGGATGCGGTTGCCCTCGGCGAGCGTGCGGGCCCGGTCGGCCTCCTCCCGGAGCCGGCGGCGGTCCAGGACGACGGCGGCCTGGGCGGCGAAGGCGGCCAGCACCCGGCGGTCCTCGGCCGGCAGCACGCGGCCGGTGAGGGCCAGGGCCATGTGGTCGCCGACGGGCATGTCCACGTCCGCCTGATCGGGCCGGTCGACCGGGTGTCCCCGGCCGACGCGGCCGGCGCAGGTCCAGGGCTCGACGTCGCTCGCCCGTTCCAGCAGTGCCGCCGACTCCATGCCGAAGGTCTCCCGGACCCGTTCCAGCAGGTCCTCCAGGCCGGTCTCGCCGCGCAGCACGTTGCCGGCGAGGAAGGACAGGATCTCGGACTCGGCGCGCAGCCGGGCCGCCTGATGCGTCCGGCGGGCGGCGAGGTCGACGACGGAGGCCACCGCCACACCGACCGCGACGAAGATCACGATGGCGACGATGTCCTTCGGGTCGGCGATGGTCCAGCGGTGCAGGGGCGGTGTGTAGAAGTAGTTCAGCAGCATGGATCCCACCGCCGCCGAGGCCAGGGCGGGCAGCAGTCCGCCGAGCAGGGCCGCCGCCACCGTCAGCGCCAGGAACAGCAGCATGTCGTTGGCGAGGCCGAGGTCGACGGCGTTGAGCAGCGCGGCGAGCAACGGTGGTCCGGCGACACCGGTGATCCAGCCCCACACCCGCCGGGAGCGTCCGAGCCGCGCGCCCCGGGCGACCGGCAGCCCACGGCCCCTGGCGACCTCGTCGTGGGTGACGATGTGCACGTCGAGGTCGGGTCCGGAGTCGCGGGCGACCGTCGCTCCGACGCCGGGCCCGAAGACGTACTGCCAGGTCTTGCGGCGCGAGGAGCCCAGCACGATCTGGGTGGCGTTGACGCCGCGGGCGAAGGCGAGCAGCGCAGCCGGTATGTCGTCGCCGACGACATGGTGGAACGTTCCGCCAAGGTCCTCGACCAGAGTGCGCTGGAGCGCCAGCTCCTTCGGCGAGGCGGAGGTCAGCCCATCGCTGCGGGCTATGTAGACGGCCAGCACCTCGCCTCCGGCGCCCTTCTCGGCCAGCCGGGCGCCCCGGCGGATGAGCGTGCGGCCCTCGGGGCCACCGGTCAGGCCGACCACGATCCGCTCGCGCGAGCCCCAGATCTTCGACACCCGGTGCTCGCTGCGGTACTGCGTGAGGTAGGCGTCGGCCCGGTCGGCCACCCACAGCAGCGCCAGTTCGCGCAGGGCGGTCAGGTTGCCGGGGCGGAAGTGGTTCGACAGGGCGGCGTCGATCTTGTCGGGCCGGTAGATGTTGCCGTGCGCCATCCGCCGCCGCAGCGCCTGGGGCGTCATGTCGACCAGCTCGACCTGGTCGGCCCGGCGTACCACCTCGTCCGGCACGGTCTCCTGCTGCCGCACCCCGGTGATCGACTCGACGACGTCGCCGAGGGACTCCAGGTGCTGGATGTTGACGGTCGAGATCACGTCGATCCCGGCCGCGAGCAGTTCCTCCACGTCCTGCCAGCGCTTGGCGTTGCGGGAGCCGGGGATGTTGGTGTGGGCGAGTTCGTCCACCAGGGCGACCCGGGGACGGCGGGCGAGGACGGCGTCGAGGTCCATCTCGGGAAAGGCGCCGCCGCGGTACGCCAGTTCCCGGCGCGGCACCTGCTCCAGGCCGTGCAGCAGCACTTCGGTGCGGGGCCGTCCGTGGTGCTCGACGAAGGCCACCACGCAGTCGGTCCCCCGCTCGACGCGGCGGTGCGCCTCGGCCAGCATCGCGTACGTCTTGCCGACGCCCGGTGCCGCACCGAGGTGGATCCGAAGCTTGCCGCGTGCCATGGCCTCATTGTCTTCCGGTGGTCTGCCGACTGCGCAGCGTCGACCCTACGGCCGGAAGCCGGGGTATCCGGGCGCCGGGCACGCTCCGGGGCGCACTTTGACGGAACCCTGACGCGACCGGCCCGCCGGGGGGGCCGGGCGCCGGGGTCCCCACCCGACGTCCGGCCGGTCAGGAGGTCAGGCGGGGTTGTCGCCGTGGGTGAGGGTCTCCCAGGCGACGAAGAGGTTGTTGGTCCCGGCGGGGCGGGCCCGCAGGGTCAGTGTCCCGGTGTTGGTCATGGCGTGTCCGAGCCGGTTGGCCAGGGCGTTGTGCCCGACCTCGGAGACCGGCCCGAGCCCGAGTTTCAGCGAGCCGCCGCACAGCCAGCCCTCGGCTCCGGAGCCGAGCTGGTACCTGGCGTGGAAGCCGAGCCCGTGCCGCAGCCGCTCGCCCACGTCGGTGCCGTAGAGGTCCTGCCCCTGGATGCGGCTGGTCTCGGCGACGTGCGAGATGGCCGAGAGGCCGTAGCCGGTGTGCGTGAAGTCGCGGCAGGTCTCCTGGCTGAGTCCGTCGACGAAGGTCGTCTGCCCCTGCCAGTACGTGACGATCTTCTCGCGGGTGTTCAGGTTCTGGCTCGGCACGGTCTTCGGCAGGGCCCCGTCGGACTCCAGGTAGACGTAGGCGGCCGTCCGGGTCCGGAACTTCGCCATGGCCTTGTCGTACGACGCCTTGTCCTCCAGGAAGACGGAGATGCCGACGGCGGCCTCCATCATCGACAGCTCCCAGTTCCCGTTGGAGTGGGAGCCGTTGATGATCTCGGGCAGGTAGACGGTGCGGAGCATGGTGGCGAAGCGGCCGGAGTTCGCCCAGTTCCCCGGGTAGGTGTGCTTGATGATCTCGGCGGCCCGGGGCCAGGAGGAGCCGGCCCAGCCGGTCTGCAGGGGCGCGTTGCTGTTGGTGTGGTCGCGGATCACGGCGGACCAGGCGTCCATCAGCTCGATCGCCTTGCGGGCGTGCCGTTCGTCGCGGGTGATGTACCAGGCGAGCGCGTGGGTGTACGCGGCGATGGCGTCCTCGCGCTCGTCCGTGCAGCCGTGGTCGGGATTGGAGTACGAACCGCATTCGACGACCGCCCGGGGCCTGGGCGTGCGGTTCAGGTCGGCGTACTTGCTCGCCGTCATCTGGTCGAAGGCGCTTTTCCAGGGCTGGGCGCCGGCGTTGACCTTGGACCGGGTGAAGTCCAACTGGCTCTTGGAGACGGTGACTCCGGGGTGGGCGAAGGCTGCGGGGGCGCTGGGAGCGGCGTCGGCGGGCCAGGCGAGGGCACCGGCGACGAGCGCGGCCGAAGCCGCGAGGAGAGCGGTTCTGCGCATGCGTGGGGGGCCTTCCGTTCTCGTATGTGAACGTGAAGCGCCTTTGTGAACAGACGCGTTGGACGGAGACGGTAGGTACAGACCAATGTGTCGTCAAGGTTCCACGCACGAGAAAGGGCCGCACCCCCGGCGGGGTACGGCCCTGGTGTCTCTGCGAGGGTCAGCGGACCTCGGTGATCTCCGGTCCGCGCTGGAGCTGGCCCATTCCGCCGGCGAAACGGGAGCCCTCCTCCTGCTGGACGCCCTCGGGGACCATCTGGGCGTCGTTCGGCAGCTTCAGGACGATCGGGTCACGGGGCGCCATCGGGCCCTCTCCGCGGACCACGACCGTGTCCCGGAAGATCTGCTCCAGCAGCCCGGCGGCCTGCGGCTGCACCGCGCCCTGGCCCGAGATGACCCCGCGCAGGAACCAGCGGGGGCCGTCCACACCGACGAACCGCACGACCTGGAAGCCGCCGGTGCCGTCCGGCAGCTGTACGGGCACCTGGGCGCGCAGCTCCCAGCCCAGCGGCCCCTCGACTTCGTCGACGATGCCGCCCTGCTGGGTGATGCCGGTGCCGATCTCCTCGCGCACCTCGCCCCAGATGCCCTCGCGCTTGGGCGCTGCGAAGCCCTGCAACTGGATGGCGCTGTCGCGCAGCACGACCGTCGCGGCGACGATCGCGTCGCCCGCGACCTCGACCCTCAGCTCCATGCCGTCGACGCCCGGCACGAACAGGCCGCCCAGGTCGACTCGGCCCTCGCTCGGGTCACGCACCTCGGAGCTGTCCCAGGGCCCGTCGGGACGCGGCGCCGGTTCGAGCCTCAGGCGCTCGCGCTCTTCCGCATCGGTGTCGACACCGTCGACGACCTGCTCGGCCTCGCCGGCCGCGTCCTCGGCGGCATCCCTCTTCTTGCGACGTCCGAACACGTCACTGTCCTTCCCGGTCGGATACGACCGAAGCGTATCGATTCCCACCCGCCCGACCGCCGACGGCGGCCTGACCGCTTGTGCCGCTTGTGCCGCTCGTCCCGTCCACCGCCGCATGGCCTCCGGTGGACCCGAAGCCCCCCTCGGCCCGCGCGGAGCCGGGAAGCTCCGCCACCTCCTGGAAGCGGACCCTCTCGACCTGCTGGACTACCAGTTGGGCAATCCGGTCGAAGCGCTCGAACCGCACGGCCTCGCGCGGGTCGAGATTCACCACGATCACCTTGATCTCCCCACGGTACCCGGCATCCACCGTCCCCGGGGCATTCACCAGGGCGACGCCGCAGCGGGCGGCCAGACCGGATCGCGGGTGCACGAAGGCCGCGTACCCCTCCGGCAGCGCCACAGACACCCCCGTGGGCAGCACGGCCCGCTCGCCCGGCCCCAGTCGGCACGCCTCCGTGGTGCGCAGATCGGCCCCCGCGTCACCGGGCTGCGCGTACGACGGAAGCGGCACATCGGGGTCGACGCGCCGGATCAGCACGTCCAGCGGCTGCCGGCTCACGGGGCTCGTGGGAGTCATGGGGCTTTCCGTGCTGACGGGACCGGTGGGGCCTGCGGGTTGCAACGGGCGTTCCGTGCTCACGGGTTCACCTCGAAGGCACGGGCCCGCCGGACCTGGTCCGGGTCGTTCATGGCGGCCTGGATCTCCTCCTGGCGGCCGTGGTCGACGAAGTGGTCGACCTTCACCTCGATGAAGAGCGCGTCCGCGCGCACGGCGACGGGCCCGTCGGGGCCGCCGACGCGTCCGGTCGCGGTGGAGTAGATCTTCCGCCCGGCGACCGCCGTCACCTCCGCCTCCAGGTGCAGCGTGGTGCCGACGGGCACGGGCCGCTCGAAGTCGGTCTCCAGCCGCCCGGTCACCGCGATCGTGCGCAGCAGCCAGTTCAGCGAGCCGAGGGTCTCGTCCAGGGCGGAGGTGAGCACGCCTCCGTGCGCGAGGCCCGGAGCGCCCTGGTGGGCGGGCTGCACGGTGAACTCGGCGGTGAGCGACACGCCCTCGCCGCCCCGCGCCTGGAGGTGCAGCCCGTGCGGCTGGTCCTCGCCACAGCCGAAACACGCGCCGTAGTGCGCGCCGAGGAGCTCACCGGGCGCGGGCGCGTCCGGGTGCCGCACCGGCTGCACGGCGTCGGCCGGAGGCTGAAGAGCTGCGGAAGTACGACTCACAGCCGGAGACCTTACCCGCGCGTCGGCCTCTTCCGGACACCGTGTCAAGCTTGGCTCCATGCAGCTCTCCGCCGCCCCGTACGAAGAACGCCTCACCGCCCCGCGGACCTGGTGGCTGATCTCGTTCCTCGTGGGCCTCTCCATGGCCCTGGTCCTGCTCCCGTTCGGCACGCTCCCGATGCTCGGCGGCCTGGCCGGGGGCACCGCGGTGGCTGCCGTCGCCGCGAGCTCGTACGGCTCGGTCCGCATCCGCGTGGTCGGTGACTCCCTGATCGCGGGAGAGGCGAAGATCCCGTTGGCGGCCCTGGGCGAGGCGGAGGTGCTGGACGCGGAGGAGGCCCGCGCCTGGCGCACCTACAAGGCCGATCCGCGCGCCTTCCTCCTGCTGCGGGCGTACATCCCCACGGCTCTGCGGGTGGAGGTCACCGACCCGCAGGACCCGACTCCGTACCTGTACCTGTCCACGCGCGAGCCGGAGCGCCTGGCGGAGGCACTGCGGACGGCGAAGCCGGCGTAGCACACCTGAGCGGGACGTCACCCGGCCGCTGACCGGCCCCGGCCTCAGGGCCCGTCGCCGCCGGGCCGCTCGTCGCCGCCATGGCCGTGACGGCCCAGCGGGTCATGGGTGATCTCGTCCATCTCCAGGGCGTCCGCCGGACGTTCGAGGCCGGGGAGTGCCTCCAGGGCCTCCCAGGACACCTGGATCGTGCGCAGGTCCCGGCGGATCCGGCCGGCGAGCTTTCTCGTCTCGCCGCGGTTCATCACCGCGCCCACGGCGGCGCCCACCAGGAACGGCATCAGGTTCGGCATGCTGCGGACCATGCGCTTCATGATCCGCTGCCGCAGTTCGCGCTTCATGCGGCTGTTCAGCGCCGCGCTGAGCGTCGACGGCTTGGACGCGTCGATCCCGCGCTCCCCCGACCACGAGTCGAGGTACGCGGTGCTGCGCTGCTTGAGGTTGCCGGGCGGCCGTACGCCGTAGACCTCGTGGAGTTCGGCGATCAGCTTCAGTTCGATCACCGCGACGCCGGTGATCTCGGCGGCCAGTTCCGTCGGCATCGCCGGGGGGACGGGGAGCATCGCGGCCGCGCCGACACCCGCTCCGACCGTCGCTGTCGCGTTCGCGGCGCCCGCCACGAGCTTGTCGGCCAGCTCCTCGGGCCCGAGGCCCGGGAACTGCCTGCGCAGCGTCGCGAGGTCCCGCACGGGCACGCGCGGGGCCAGCTCGATGATGCGGTCGGCCAAGTAGGAAAGTCCGGCACGGGCCCGGTCACCGCCCTTGCGGGCGCCTTCCCTGGCCCGCTCCCGGAGCGCCCCCGCCCGCCGTCTCGCGACGGGTGCGGGGACGTCCACGGACGCCGGGAGGTCACCCCGGTCCGCTGCCGGTTCGAGCGAGGCCGCCCCCGTACCGGATGAGCCTCGCTCGTCTTCACGCGCGCCGTACCGCGGGCCGTCCGCCGGCCCTTCGTCCGCTTTCCGCTTGGAGAAGCGGCGCTTCCAGGGAGGGGTCGAGCCGGTCACGGCCGACCCGCCCTCAGTCGCAGTCGCGGCAGATCGGCTGACCGTTCTTCTCCCGGGCCAGCTGGCTGCGGTGGTGCACCAGGAAGCAGCTCATGCACGTGAACTCGTCCTGCTGCTTCGGGAGCACCCGGACGGCCAGTTCCTCGTTCGAGAGGTCGGCTCCGGGCAGTTCGAGGCCTTCTGCGGCCTCGAACTCGTCGACGTCCACGGCGGAGGCCGACTTGTCGTTCCTCCGAGCCTTCAGCTCTTCGAGGCTGTCCGAGTCGACGTCGTCGTCGGTCTTGCGTGGAGTGTCGTAATCGGTTGCCATGGTCGCTCTCCCCCTCTGGGTGTCTGCGGTGTCTCCAGCGCACGTAACGCGTGAGAGGCCGGACTTGTGCCCGACCTGAGGCGGAGATTTTGCCTCACATCAAGGTCTGTTACTCAATCGACACCCAACCGGACTCCTCAAGAGTGATCGGCTTGGATGGCGATGGGGACCGTACACGGTCCGAATGCTGCACGCCAAAGGCGTCTCACCGTGTACTTCCCGTGATCAAGACCCCCGAAAACCGGGATTTTCCCGGCTTTCCGACAACAGGCATGATCACGGAGAGTAGATGGCCGGAAAGGCGTCCCTGTGATCGATCACACACGGTGCACGCGCGGTGAAGCCTCAGAAATTCCGCGCAAAGCGAACATCCCCGTGTGCCGCCGAGTGGATCGGCGACATGATCTCAGATCGGCAGCGTGACGCGCATGACGAGTCCACCTCCCTCACGCGGCTGGGCGTAGATGTGCCCGCCGTGTGCCCGGGCCACGGACCGGACGATGGACAGTCCGAGCCCCACGCCCTTGTCGCTGCCCGTCCGCTCCGTACGCAGCCGCCGGAAGGGCTCGAAGAGGTTGTCGATCTCGTACGCCGGCACCACCGGGCCCGTGTTGGCGACGACCAGGACCGCCTGGCCGTGCTGGACGTCGGTGGTGACCTCGACCCAGCCGTCCTCCGCCACGTTGTAGCGCACGGCGTTCTGCACGAGGTTGAGCGCGATCCGCTCCAGCAGCACGCCGTTGCCCTGGACGACCGCGGGCTTCTGCTCGCCGCGGATGCTCACGCCCTTGCCGGCGGCCTCCCCGCGGACCTGGTCGATGGCCTGCTCGGCGACCTCGGCGAGGTCCACCGGCCCCCGCTCGACGATCTGGTTGTCGCTGCGGGCGAGCAGCAGCAGGCCCTCGACCAGCTGCTCACTGCGCTCGTTGGTGGCCAGCAGCGTCTTGCCGAGCTGCTGGAGTTCGGTGGGGGCGCCCGGGTCGGACAGGTGCACCTCGAGGAGCGTGCGGTTGATCGCCAACGGCGTTCTCAGCTCGTGCGAGGCGTTGCCGACGAAGCGCTGCTGGGCGGTGAAGGCGCGCTGGAGGCGCTCCAGCATGTCGTCGAAGGTGTCCGCCAGCTCCTTCAGCTCGTCGTCCGGGCCGTCCAGCTCGATCCGCCGGGAGAGGTCGGAGCCGGCCACCGCACGGGCGGTGCGGGTGATCCGGCCCAGCGGCGACAGGACGCGGCCGGCCATGGCGTAGCCGAAGGCGAACGCGATGACCGCCAGGCCGAGCAGGGCCAGCAGCGAGCGGCTGAGCAGGTTGTCCAGGGCGTTCTGGCGCTGCTCGTTGACGCAGTGGTTCATCGCGTTGTTGAACTCGCTGGGCGAGGCCTGGTCGGGCAGGTTGCAGATGTCGCTGGTGACCTTGCCCTCGACGATCTTGAACGGCAGCTCGCTGCCCACGTTCAGGGCCTGGGCGGCCAGCAGGTAGATGATCGACAGCAGCAGGATGCCCGCGATCAGGAACATGCCGCCGTAGAGCAGCGTGAGCCGTATGCGGATGGTCGGGCGCAGCCAGGGGAAGGGCGGCACCGGCCTTCTGGGATCCCAGGTGGGCTTGGGGGGCGCCTGCGGGGGCGCGGGGGTCGTTGCCACGGGGTATCAGATCCGGTAGCCGGAGCCGGGGACGGTGACGATGACGGGCGGCTCCCCCAGCTTGCGGCGCAGGGTCATGACCGTCACGCGCACCACGTTGGTGAACGGGTCGGTGTTCTCGTCCCAGGCCTTCTCCAGGAGCTGCTCGGCGGAGACGACGGCGCCCTCGCTGCGCATCAGCACCTCCAGGACGGCGAACTCCTTGGGCGCGAGCTGGACCTCCTTGCCGTCGCGGAAGACCTCGCGGCGGTTGGGGTCGAGCTTGATCCCGGCGCGCTCCAGAACGGGTGGCAGGGGCACGCTGGTGCGCCGGCCGAGGGCGCGCACGCGAGCGATGAGCTCACTGAACGCGAACGGCTTGGGCAGGTAGTCGTCGGCGCCGATCTCCAGCCCTTCGACCCGGTCGCTGACGTCACCGGAGGCCGTCAGCATCAGCACGCGCGTGGGCATGCCCAGTTCGACGATCTTGCGGCAGACGTCGTCGCCGTGCACGAGGGGCAGGTCGCGGTCGAGGACGACCACGTCGTAGTCGTTGACCCCGATGCGCTCCAGGGCGGCCGCGCCGTCGTACACGACGTCGACGGCCATGGCCTCCCGGCGCAGTCCGGTGGCCACCGCATCGGCGAGCAGCTGCTCGTCCTCGACGACGAGTACGCGCACGTTCCTGGTCCTTCCTCATGTCCACCCGCGCAGCCCTTCACCGGGCGCACGCGGGCAGGGGTCTTCGACGGTGCCTTGGTGTGTTGCCCTCCATCCTGCCCTTTTCGGCCATAAGTCGGAGGTAAGGCGGGTGAGAGGGCGGTGACCCGAGGGGGAATACGAGATTTTCTCCTCCGGTTAGGTTTCCACGGAAGGGAGCTTGGGGAGGACGGCTTTACATCCCACGATCACGCTCTGCTGGCGCCGCACCACCATGCGGTGCGCATCAATCCGCTTTCCGCAGGGCGGGCGTGGGTGTCCGGCACCGTCGCCGCCCGGCCGAGCGGCGCTGGGCATCCACATGCGGCGTGATCGTCCCTTCCGAACGGCACACCCCCGTGCCATCGACCCACGACCCAGGACGAGGGGGCGCAGCATGGACGCATTCACCGCAGGACTTCTGCAGCGCATAAGGGCGACCGAGTCCGATCTGTCCCGGGCTCGCGACGAGGGCGACGACTTCCTCGTCGATGTGGAGCAGGGCGAGCTCGACGACCTGCGCCGGCTCGCCGCGGAGCACGGTGTGGAGGTCGCGACGAGCGTCTGAACAGGCCGTACGGAGCGGGCCCCGGCGAATCCAGCGCCGGGGCCCGCTCCGTTGCCGTAGGGCGCGTCACCCCGGCGCTCGGCGCACGTCGGGGGACCGGTGCTCGGCGCACGTCGGGGGCCCGGCGCTCGGCGCACGTCGGGGGCCCGGCGCCTTCAGTCGTGCCAGGCTCCGAAGTCCTCCAGGAGGCGCTGGAGGGGCTCGAACACGCCGGGGGTCCCCGCCACTGCCAGATCACCCGACGGGCGCTCTCCGGGGCGTCCACCGGTCAGCGCGCCCGCCTCCCGGGCGATGAGGTCCCCCGCCGCGAGGTCCCAGGGGTGCAGACCGCGCTCGTAGTAGCCGTCGAGGCGTCCGGCGGCCACGTCGCACAGGTCGACCGCGGCCGAGCCGCCGCGCCGGATGTCGCGCAGCAACGGGATCAGCCGCTGAGCCACGTCGGCCTGGTGGGCGCGGACGTCGGCGACGTAGTTGAAGCCCGTCGAGACCAGCGCCTGGTCCAGGGGCGGCGCCGGGCGGCAGGCGAGCGCGCGCTCGCCGTCCCAGGCGCCGGTGGCCCACGCACCCCGGCCGCGCACGGCGTGGAACGTCTCGCCGCGCATCGGGGCCGCGACGACGCCGACGACGGTCCCGCCGTCCTGCTCCGCGGCGATGGAGACGGCCCAGGTGGGCAGCCCGTACAGGTAGTTCACCGTGCCGTCGAGCGGGTCGATCACCCAGCGGACGCCGCTCGTGCCCTCCGTGGCGGCGCCCTCCTCTCCGAGGATCCCGTCGTCCGGGCGGCGCTCGGCGATCAGGCCCGTGATCAGCTTCTCCGCAGCGATGTCCATCTCGGTGACGACGTCGATGGGGCTGGACTTGGTCGCCGCGACCGCGAGGTCGGCCGGACGTCCGTCCCGCAGCAGCGCCCCGGCGCGGCGGGCGGCCTCCTGGGCCAGTTCGAGCAGGTCCGTGTGCAGGGGGTCGGTCACGGGGCTCCTCACGCGTAGGTGCTGTCGGCGCCCGCGGCGGCGGGCCGGGGGGCGCGGGCCGGGCAGCAGCCGACCGGGCAGAGGTTGTGGCTCGCCCCGAGGGCGCCCAGGGCGCACGGTGTGACGTCCTGGCCGCGCTCGGCGGCGGCGCGCTCCACGACCAGTTCACGGATCGCGGCGGCGAACCTCGGATCGGCGCCGACGGTGGCCGAGCGCCGCATCGGCAGTCCGAGCTCCTCGGCCCTCGCCTTCGCCTCCGTGTCGAGGTCGTAGAGGACCTCCATGTGGTCGGAGACGAAGCCGATGGGGGCGATGACGACGGCCGGTACGCCGGCCGCGTGCCGCTCGTCGAGGTGGTCGCAGATGTCGGGCTCCAGCCACGGGATGTGCGGCGCGCCGGAGCGGGACTGGTAGACGAGCTGCCAGGGGTGGTCGACGCCGGTGCGCTCCCGGACGGCGTCGGCGATCTGCTGCGCCACGTCCAGGTGCTGCTTCACGTAGGCACCGCCGTCGCCGTGCTCCTCGACGGGGCCGGAGGTGTCGGCGGAGGCCGTCGGGATCGAGTGCGTCGAGAAGGCGAGGTGCGCCCCGTCCCGGACGTCCTCGGGAAGCTCGGCGAGGGACTGGAGCACCCCGTCGATCATGGGCTCCAGGAAGCCGGGGTGGTTGAAGTAGTGCCGCAGTTTGTCGACCTTCGGCAGCTCCAGGCCTTCCGCCCGAAGGGCAGCGAGCGCGTCGGCGAGGTTCTCGCGGTACTGGCGGCAGCCCGAGTACGAGGCGTATGCGCTGGTGGCGAGGACCAGGACGCGGCGGCGGCCGTCGTGGACCATGTCGCGCAGCGTGTCCGTCAGGTACGGCGCCCAGTTGCGGTTGCCCCAGTAGACGGGCAGGTCCAGGCCGTGGTCGGCGAAGTCCTTGCGCAGGGCGTCCAGCAGGGCGCGGTTCTGGTCGTTGATCGGGCTGACGCCGCCGAAGAGGAAGTAGTGCTGCCCGACCTCTTTGAGGCGTTCCTTGGGGATGCCGCGCCCGCGCGTCACGTTCTCCAGGAACGGGACCACGTCGTCCGGGCCTTCCGGGCCGCCGAACGAGAGCAGGAGCAGGGCGTCGTAGGGGCTGGCATCGCGCGCGTCTGGCATGAGTCGATCCTGCCACCCGGCACTGACAGCCGGGAAACGGCGGGTGGCCCCCGCGCGGCGACCGGATCCGGGGCAGGGCGAACGGGTACGGCCCGGCCTTTCAGGCGTAAGCTGTGTCGACTGCGTTCGCAGCTTACTGAGCCCTCGGAGACCTCGTGCCCAGCCCCTACCGCGCCCTGTTCGCAGCTCCCGGCTCCAAGGGTTTCTCCGTCGCGGGCTTCTTCGGTCGCATCCCCATCTCGATGATGGGCATCGGCGTGGTCACGATGATCTCCCAGCTCACCGGGAGGTACGGCCTGGCCGGCGCTCTGTCGGCCACCATCGCGCTGTCGGCCGCGGTGGCCGGACCGCAGGTCTCGCGACTGGTCGACCAGTACGGGCAGCGGCGGGTGCTGCGCCCGGCGACGCTGATCTCGCTGGCGGCGGCGGCCCTCCTGCTGTGCGCGGCGCACTACCGGTGGCCCGACTGGGTGCTGTTCGCGGCGTGCGTGGGCATCGGCTGCGTCCCGAGCGTCGGCGCGATGATCCGGGCCCGCTGGGCGGCCCTGTACCGGGGGACGCCGCAGCTGCACACCGCGTACTCCTTCGAGTCCGTGGTCGACGAGGTGTGCTTCATCTTCGGGCCGATCATCTCCATCGGCCTGTCCACGGCCTGGTTCCCGGAGGCCGGTCCGCTGCTCGCCGCCTGTTTCCTGGCGGTCGGCGTCTTCTCGCTGACCGCCCAGCGCGCCACCGAGCCCGAACCCCACCCGCGCGAACGGCGGGGCGGCGGCACGGCGATGCGTTCGCGGGGCCTTCAGGTCCTGGTGGCCACCTTCGTGGCGACCGGGGCGATCTTCGGTGCGGTCGACGTGGTCACCGTGGCCTTCGCCGAGGAGCAGGGGCACAAGGCAGCCGCCAGCGTCGTCCTCGCGGTGTACGCGGCGGGCTCCTGTGTGGCGGGCATGGTCTACGGGCTGCTGCACTTCGCCGGGCCGCCGGAACGCCGGTGGCTGCTGGGCGTATGTGCCATGGCCGTGAGTATGATCCCCCTCCTACTGGTCGGAAACTTGCCGTTTCTGGCCGTGGCGCTGTTCGTTGCGGGTCTGTCCATCGCTCCGACGATGATCACGACCATGTCCCTCATCGAAGAGCACGTACCACGCGCGCAGCTCACCGAGGGCATGACCTGGGTGAGCACCGGGCTCGCGGCGGGTGTCGCACTCGGCTCCTCCGCGGCCGGCTGGGTGATCGACGCGGCCGGGGCGCGTGCCGGGTACGGGGTTCCGGCGGTGGCCGGGGCCGTCGCGGTCGCGGTGGGTTTCCTCGGGTTCCGCCGGCTCAAGCGACCGGCACCGGGTCGGGGAGGCTCCGTTGAGCAGCACAGCGAACGGAAAGAACGGCACGTGGCGTAACTGGGGCGGCAACGTCTCGGCCCGGCCCGCGCGGGAGGTCACTCCCGCTTCCGTCGATGAGCTGGCCGCCGCGGTGCGGCGGGCCGCCGAGGACGGTCTGAAGGTGAAGGCCGTCGGCGCCGGGCACTCCTTCACCTCCATAGCCGCGACGGACGGCATGGTGATCCGCCCTCAACTGCTGACCGGCATACGCAAGGTCGACCGCGAGAACATGACGGTCACGGTGGAGGCCGGCACCCCGCTCAAGAGGCTCAACATGGCCCTCGCCCGCGAGGGCCTGTCGCTCACGAACATGGGCGACATCATGGAGCAGACGGTCTCCGGCGCCACCAGCACCGGCACGCACGGCACGGGCCGCGACTCCGGCTCGATCGCCGCCCAGATCACGGGCCTGGAGCTGGTCACCGCCGACGGTTCCGTCCTGACCTGCTCCGAGAAGGAGAACCCGGAGGTCTTCGCCGCAGCCCGCATCGGCCTCGGCGCCCTGGGCATCGTCACCGCGATCACCTTCGCCGTCGAGCCGGTCTTCCTGCTCACGGCCCGCGAGGAGCCGATGCCGTTCGACAAGGTCCTCTCCGACTTCGAGGAACTCTGGGCCGAGAACGAGCACTTCGAGTTCTACTGGTTCCCGCACACCGGCAGCACCAACACCAAGCGCAACAACCGCAGCGCGGGTCCGGAGAAGCCCGTGCCGCAGCTCAAGAGCTGGTTCGAGGACGAGTTCCTCTCCAACGGCGTCTTCCAGGTGGCCAACTGGGTCGGCCGCGCGGTGCCCGCCACGATCCCCGCGATCGCCCGGATCTCCAGCAAGGCCCTGTCCGCACGGACCTACACGGACATCCCTTACAAGGTCTTCACGTCCCCGCGCCGGGTGCGTTTCGTGGAGATGGAGTACGCCGTTCCGCGCGCGGCCGTCGTCGAGACGCTTCGCGAGCTGAAGGCGATGGTCGACCGCTCCGGCCTCCGGGTCAGCTTCCCGGTCGAGGTGCGCACGGCCCCCGCCGACGACATCGCGTTGTCCACCGCCTCCGGCCGGGACAGCGCGTACATCGCCGTCCACATGTTCCAGGGCACCCCCTACCAGCGGTACTTCACCGCGGCCGAGCGCATCTTCACGGCCCACGAGGGCCGTCCGCACTGGGGCAAGGTCCACACACGGGACGCCGAGTACTTCTCCCGGGTGTATCCGCGCTTCGGTGAGTTCACGGCGCTGCGGGACCGGCTCGACCCTGATCGGCTGTTCCAGAACGACTACTTGCGGAGGGTTCTGGGGGCGTAGGCAACGCTTGGGGGTGGTGTGCCGGACGCCCTCACGCCCGTCGGCGCTCGGGGTGGGGCTGCCGCTCTCGCCCGAGCACGTCGATCCGCCGCGGCTTCTCCGTAACCCTTGGTTCCGATTCTGGTGATGAGGTGAAGTTCCCCACGTTCAAGATCACAGAACGGGGGAAGGGGCGCCCAAGTCCCACCCCTTGCGAGAAGTTGGGCGGCGCGCCAATCCACGCAGGTGGCCCGAATGGAGTACTGTTGCGAGCCCTGGGTCCGGTCTCCCATGTGGGTGTACAGGGCCTTGAGGACCGCCGGGAGGGGGCTAGTTGCACAGGGTGATGGAGTTCGTCACTTAGCGTTGCGAATAGGTAACCGTGCCATAACGGCGATCCAGGGCCCGCGCCCGACACGCCGGGCAACTCGGCAAGGTTGTGGCAGGCTGCACCCGGGCAGGCCACACTCGACTAGCGGAAGCAGCGACGCACGTGACGTCGGCAGGCACCACCCGGGAGGTCCCCATGCCCGAACTGCGTGTCGTGGCCGTCTCGAATGACGGCACACGGCTGGTGCTGAAGGCTGCCGACTCTACGGAGTACACGCTTCCGATCGACGAACGCCTGCGCGCCGCCGTGCGCGGCGACCGTCCCCGCCTCGGCCAGATCGAGATCGAGGTCGAGAGCCACCTCCGCCCCCGCGACATCCAGGCGCGTATACGTGCGGGCGCGACCGCGGAAGAGGTCGCGCAGATGGCCGGCATCCCCGTCGACCGGGTGCGCCGCTTCGAGGGCCCCGTGCTCGCCGAGCGCGCCTTCATGGCCGAGCGCGCCCGTAAGACCCCGGTCCGCCGCCCCGGCGAGAACTCCGGTCCGCCCCTGGGCGAGGCCGTGCAGGAACGACTGCTGCTGCGCGGGGCCGACAAGGACACCGTCCAGTGGGACTCATGGCGCCGCGACGACGGCACGTGGGAAGTGCTGCTGGTCTACCGCGTCGCGGGCGAGCCGCACTCGGCGAGCTGGACGTACGACCCGCCCCGGCGGCTCGTCCAGGCCGTCGACGACGAGGCGCGCTCCCTGATCGGCGAGTCCGACGACTTGGCCGCCCCGGAGCCCAGCTTCCCGTTCGTCCCCCGGATCGCCCGGCTGCCGCGCGACAGACCGCTGGACCGCCCCGAGCGGCCCAGCCTGCCCGCGCAGGCGTCCGAACCGGACGAGGAGACGACGGGCGAGCGGGATTCCCTGACCAGCCTGCTGGAGGCGGTGCCGAGCTTCCGCGGCGACCTCGTCGTCCCGGAACTGCCCCCGGCGGCGGAGCCCGAGGAGGAGCCCGTCGTCGCCGAGGTCGAGGAGGAGGAGCCCCCGGCTCCCGCCGCCTCGGCCGGATCGGCCTACGCGGACGTCCTCATGCCGCGATCGGTGGGCAGCCACCGTGACCGCCTCATCGGTGCCACCGACCGCCAGGCCGAGGCGGACGGCGTACGCCCGGGCCGCAGAGCGGCCGTTCCGAGCTGGGACGAGATCGTCTTCGGGACGCGGCGCAAGAAGCAGGAGTAGCCGGGTCCGCCGTCGGACGGCGAGGGCCGTGCCTTCCGGGCCCGGCCCTCTCCTCGCGTCAGGTCACTGCGGGTCCGGCCCGACGGCGACCGGCCGGTCCGGGTCCGAGGACCACTCCGACCACGACCCCACGTACAGCTCGGCCGGAATGCCCGCGGCCGCCAGCGCCAGGACCTCGTGCGCGGCGGAGACCCCCGATCCGCAGTACACGCCGACCCGCGCCCCCTCCCGCACACCAAGTGCCCCGAACCGTGCCCGCAGTTCCCCGGCCGGCAGGAAGCGCCCGTCGGCCCCCACGTTCTGCGTGGTGGGTGCCGACACCGCGCCCGGGATGTGCCCGGCCACCGGGTCGATCGGCTCCACCTCACCCCGGTACCGCTCCCCCGCCCGCGCGTCCAGCAGCACACCGGACCGCGCCAGAGCCGCGGCGGCATCCGCGTCGAGCAGTCCCGTCACCCCCGGCTCGGGCACGAAGTCGCCCTCGGCCGGGTCCGGTACGGACGTCTCCAACGGCCCCTCCCAGGACGGCAACCCGCCGTCGAGGACCCGCACATCCGGGTGACCCGTCCAGCGCAGCAGCCACCACGCCCGGGCCGCTGCCCAGCCCTGGCCACCGTCGTAGGCGACCACCGGTGTGCCGGCCGAGACGCCCGCCCGGCGCATCGCGGCACCGAAGTGCGCGAGGTCCGGCAGCGGATGCCGGCCGCCCGCGCCCGGCGCGGAGGCCAACTCCCGGTCCAGGTCGACGTAGACGGCCCCGGGCAGGTGCCCTGCCTCGTACGCGGCCCGGCCGTCGAACGGCGGCTCGCCGGCCGCCTTGGCCGCGGTGAGCTGCCAGCGGACGTCGAGCAGGACCGGCGGGTGGGCGCTGTCGAGGTCCTTCGCGAGGTCGGATGCGGAGATGATGGCGTTCATGGTCCCCATCCTCGCGCACGGGGGTGGCCGAGCCGTCCGTGTCCGGCTACTCTGCTCGGCCGGAGCGGAACGATCACACGGTGTACGGGAACAAGCACATGCTGTACAGCTGAACGACACCTGCCGACAAGCGCGCCGCGAGGGACGAGGCCCGCAGATCGGGCATTCTCCCGGACAGGGGACGCCCCACAGGGCTGACCCACCAGGCTGCGGAGAGCACGGCCACCGCGAGGCCGAGAAGAGAGTGACGATGACCGACGCACGGGGGTCCGCCGGGCCGAACGGTGACACACCCGCCCGGCACGCGCCCGGCGCGCCCTGCTGGGTGAGCCTGATGGTGCACGGCCTGGACGCGACCGAGGAGTTCTACGGGACGCTGTTCGGCTGGGAGTTCCAGCCGGGCCCCCAGCAGCTCGGCCCGTATGTGCGCGCGCTGCTCGACGGGCGCGAGGTGGCCGGCCTCGGCCGGCTGCCACCGGACCGCCATCTGCCCATCGCATGGACGCCCTACTTCGCCTCACGGAACGCGGATCTGACAGCCGAAACGGTGCGCAGCCGCGGCGGAACGATCGGCGTCGGTCCGCTGGACGCCTCCGACGCCGGCCGTCTGGCGATCTGCTCCGACCCCGCGGGCGCGGTCTTCGGCATCTGGCAGGCGGCCACGCACCTGGGCACCGCCGTCTCGGGCGTGCCCGGGACACCCGCCTGGAACGAGCTGCTGACCTTCGAGTCGGCGAGCGTGGCCAAGTTCTACCGGACGGTGTTCGGCTACGAGGAGGAGCCGGTGGTCTCCGCCGACTTCGACTACGTGACCCTGCACCTGGACGGCGAACCCGTCGCCGGCATCCATGGTGTGGGGCACGCCCTGCCCCGGGACCAGGGGCCGCACTGGATCACGTACTTCCAGGTCGCCGACGTTGACGACGCCGTGGACCATCTCGTCCACCTGGGCGGGCAGGTCCTCAAACCGGTGCACGACACCGCCCACGGGCGGGTGGCGAGGGTGGCGGACCCGGAAGGCGCGCGGTTCGCCCTGCTCCAGCGGCCGGACTGACGGCCGCAGCGCCGGACGCTGGTCAGGCGGAATTAACCGGCAGCACGTCCGGTGACAGGGCCGCCGCATGGGAGACCGCCGCGGTCATCCGGCGGCGGTGGTGACGGCGGCACAGCACCTCGTACCCGACCTCGTCGGCGGAGTGGGTGACGTCGCCGACGACCACCTGGGCGCCCTCGACGACCATCACCCCGCCTATCGTGCGGGCGTTGTGCGTGGCGCGGGCTCCGCACCAGCACAGGGCCTCCACCTGGAGCACCTCCACCCGGTCGGCCAGTTCCACCAGCCGCTGCGAGCCGGGGAACAGCTTGGAGCGGAAGTCGGTCGTGATGCCGAAGGCGTAGACGTCCAGGCTCAGGTCGTCGACCACGCGCGCGAGTTGGTCGATCTGCTCGGGCGCGAGGAACTGCGCCTCGTCGGCGATCACGTAGTCGGCGCGGCCGCCCTGCGAGAGATGGTCGACGAGGTAGGCGTAGAGGTCCTGCCCGTCGCCGACCTCCACCGCGTCCGTCACCAGGCCGAGGCGCGAGGACAGTTTGCCCTCGCCGGCCCGGTCGTCGCGCGAGAAGATCATGCCCTGTAGGCCGCGCGCCGAGCGGTTGTGCTCGATCTGGAGAGCCAGCGTCGACTTCCCGCAGTCCATGGTTCCGCAGAAGAACACCAGCTCGGGCATGTGGAGTTGAGCACCTTTCGGCATGGGAGGTCGGCGTGGGGCTGTGTCAGGAGCGTACTTCGAGCAGGGGGACCAGCTGCTCGGCGGGGGTCATCGAACCGTGGTTGCCGACCATGGCCGACTCCTTGGGCTCCCGCTCGGAGGCGATGAGCAGGACGTCGTCCCGCGCGGCCGCGACCACGTCACCGATCCTGCCGTACACCCGTTCGTCGATCTGCGGGCCGAACCAGCCCGCCGCGATGGCCTCGTCGCGAGAGGCCACCCAGAACTGCTCGCCGAGCACCTCGCGCCAGCAGGTCAGGACGTCGTTCGCCGCGCCGGGCACCGCGTAGACGTGGCGGGCACGGCCCTCGCCGCCGAGCAGGGCGACCCCGGCGCTCAGCTCCCAGTCCTCGTCGAAGTCGATGCGGTGCTGCTCGTCGAACGGCACGTCGATCATGCCGTGGTCGGCGGTGACGTAGAGGGCGGTGCGCGGCGGCAGTTGCTCGGCCAGGCGCTGGACCAGGCGGTCGGCGTACATGAGCTGGCCGCGCCAGGCGTCGGAGTCGACGCCGAAGCGGTGACCGGCGCCGTCGACCTCGGCGAAGTACGTGTACACCAGGGAGCGGTCGCCCGCGGCCAGTTGCTCGGCCGCCAGGTCCATGCGGTCCTCGCCGGTCAGTCGCCCCAGGAACGTTCCGCCACTGAGGGCGACCCTGGTCAGGGGGGTGTTCTGGAAGGTCGGGGACGACACCTGCGCGGCGTGCACCCCGGCCGCGTGCGCCAGCTGGAAGACCGTGGGGTACGGCTGCCACGCGCCGGGCTGCGTCCACGGCTGCCAGCGCAGCTGGTTCATCAGCTCGCCGGTGTCCGGGTTGCGGACGGTGTAGCCCGGCAGGCCGTGCGCGCCGGGCGGCAGGCCGGTGCCGACGGAGGCCAGGGAGGTCGCCGTGGTCGCCGGGTACCCGGCGGTGAGCGGACGTCCGGTGCCACCGCGGGAGGTGGCGAGCAGGGACGTCATGAAGGGTGCGTCCTCGGGGTGCGCCTTCAGCTGTTCCCAGCCGAGACCGTCGATCAGGAACACGCAGTTCCGGTCGGCGGGTGTCAGCTCGGTGATCGCGGCGCTCATGCCCGGGACGCCGAGGCCGGCGGCCAGGGTGGGCAGGAGGTCGGCCAGCGATCCGCTGCCGTACTCGGGGGCCGGCGCGGAAGCGACGGTCAGCGGTTCGGGGTGGGGGTCCCAGGCCGTCTCGGGCTGTGCCATCAGCGGGTCGTGTCCGCGGTCGCCTCGGAGAGGGCCTGCGCGAACGCGAGCGCCTCACGCACGGTCTCCGGTCCGTCCCCGGCCTCGCTGACGCGCAGGCTGAGGTCGTCCGCCGTCGAGTTGCCGGTGTAGCCGTGGTCCGCCTCGCAGTTGGGGTCGCCGCAGGCGGCCGGCTCCAGGTCGATGCGGGAGACGGCGCCCCAGCCGATGGTGAGGACGACCTCACGGGGCAGGGTGCCCGGCTTGTAGGACTCGGGGTTGGCGACGACGCGGCTGACCACGATCGACGAGATGCGGCCGATCTTCACGGACTCCGTAGACGTCGTGGCGTACGGCGTCGGGGAGGTGCTGTCGGCGGCCTGTTCGTCGGTGTGGCTGACGATGAAGCGGTTGTCCGTGAGGACGAGCACGGTCACGTGCCGCCGCACCTCGTTCTGGTCGAACGTCGTCTCCTGGTGGACCAGGTACGACCGCATGGGCTCACCGCCCACGGCGGCCTCCACCGCCTCGGCCACGAGGGCCGGGTAGTAGCCGCTGCGCTCGATCGCCGCCCGCAGCCCCTGGGTCGTCGTACTGGTCTTGGCCATGACGCCCATCCTACGGGGGACCACTGACTGCGAGGGACAGGTCGCCCCCCGTCAGTAGGCGGGGAGGGTCCGCGGGCCGAGGTCGTCGCGGGCGGGCGGGGGCGCGAGGCGGACGGAGGCACCGAGGACGCTGAGGCCGTGCGAGGCGACGACGACCGGCTCCAGGGTGACCGCGACGACCTCCGGATGGTCGTCGACCAGCCGGGACACCCGCAGCAGCAACTCCTCCAGGGCCCGGGTGTCCGCCGGCGCGGAGCCGCGCCAGCCGAACAGCAGGGGGGCGGTACGGATCGAGCGCACCAGGGAGGTCGCCTCCCGGTCGGTGACCGGGATCAGCCGGTGCGCGGTGTCCCCGAGCAGCTGCGAGGCGGCCCCGGCGAGCCCGAAGGAGAGCACCGCTCCGGCCGCGGGATCGATGACGGCCCGTACGACGACGTCAACGCCGCGCGGTGCCATCCGCTGCACCACCGGCCGCAGCTCCTCCGGCGCGCCGAACAGCTCGGTCAACTCGGCGTACGACCGGCGCAGTTGGTCCTCGTCGGCGAGGTCGAGGCGAACGCCTCCCAGGTCGGCGCGGTGCCTGAGGTGCGGGGCGGTGGCCTTAAGCGCGACGGGGTAGCCGAGGGTGCGGGCGGCTTCGGCGGCGGCGTCGGGGGTCGGGGCGGGCAGGGCGCGGTGGACCTGGACGCCGTAGTGGCCGAGGAGGTCGCAGGTCTCGTCCGTGCCGAGGGTGAGTCCCTGCCCGCGCGCGAGCAGGCCGTCGATCAGCGCGGCGGCGCCCTTCTCGTCGATGTCCTCGTACTCGGGCACCTTGCCGGGGTCGGCGGCCTCGCGCCGCCACTGCGCGTAGGCGACGGCCTGGCCGAGGGCTCGGACGGCACGCTCGGCTGCGGGGTAGGCGGGAATGAGGTGGGCGCCTTCGGGGGCCTCGGTGGCGGGGAGGTGTTCCTCGCCAGGTGTCGCGTCGTGCACGACCTGCGGCTGTTCGCCCGATTCGGCAGGCGACGTGCGGGCGGGAGTCGACGGCGCAGTTCCGCCCGCACCGGGCTGCGGTGCCGTGCTCGCCGCCGCCGACAGGGCTTCCGCCAGGCCGCCGAGCTCCACGTGGACCACCAGGACCGGCTTGCCCGGGGCCGCGGCCGAGGCGGAGCGCAGGGCCTGCGCGAGGGCCGCGTCGCCGACCGAGCCCTCCCCCACCGCCGGTATGGCGGTGACGACGACGGCGTCGCACCGGTCGTCGGCGAGTGCGCGGGACAGGGCGGCGTGGAAGTCCGCCGCGGAAGCCGCGGTGGTGAGGTCCTGCGGGGGGTGCGGCCGCAGGCCCTCGGCGAGGCAGGCGTCGTACGTCAGCAGGCCCAGCGACTCCGAGTTGCCCAGGATCGCCACCCTGGGGCCGGGAGGCAGGGGCTGGCGGGCGAGCAGCAACCCCGCGTCCACCAGCTCGGTGATGGTGTCGACGCGGATGACGCCGGCCTGGCGCAGCAGCGCCGACACGGTCGCGTGCGGCAGGCGGGTCGCCCGCACGGCGTGCCCCTGGGGAGCGGCGCCGTGCCGCGCACCCTGGACGACGACCAGGGGCTTGGCCGCGGCGGTCCGGCGGGCGAGGCGGGTGAACTTGCGGGGATTGCCGATGGACTCCAGGTACATGAGGACGACGTCGGTGTCGGGGTCCTCGTACCAGTACTGAAGGACATCGTTGCCGGAGACGTCGGCGCGGTTGCCGGAGGAGACGAAGGTGGAGACGCCGGTCACGCCCGTGACGCCGCCGCCGCGCCGGTGCAGCCGGGACAGCAGGGCGATGCCGATGGCGCCGGACTGGGCGAACAGGCCGATCCGGCCGGGGCGCGGCACCTCGGGGGCGAGGGAGGCGTTGAGCCGTACCTGCGGGGAGGTGTTGATGATGCCGAAGGCGTTGGGGCCGATGATGCGCATGCCGTACGTGCGTGCGTGCCGCACGAGGGCGCGCTGGCGTTCGCGCCCCTCGTGGCCGCTCTCGGCGTACCCCGCGGAGACCACGACGAGCCCCTGTACGCCGTGTTCGCCGCACTCGGTGACGACCTCGGTGACCTGCTCGGCCGGCACGGCGACGACGGCGAGGTCGACCGGGCCGTCGATGTCCCGCACCGAGCGGTGCGCGGGCACGCCGTCGAGCTCCTTCTGCCCTTCGGGAAGGGCCTTGTTCACGGCATGGAGGCGGCCGGTGAACCCGGCGTCGCGGATGTTGCCGAGGACGCTGCGGCCCACGCCGCCGGGGGTGCGCCCGGCGCCGATGACGGCGACCGAGCCGGGGGCGAGGAGCCGCTGCACGGAGCGCGCCTCGGCGCGGTGTTCGCGGGCGTACTGCACGGCGAGGGAGCGGTCGGTGGGTTCGAGGTCGAACTCCAGACGGACGACGCCGTCCTCGAAGCTGCGTTTCTGGGTGTAGCCGGCGTCCGTGAACACCTTGATCATCTTGGTGTTGGCGGGCAGCACCTCGGCGGCGAAGCGGCGGATGCCGCGCTCACGGGCGACGGCCCCGATGTGTTCGAGCAGGGCGGAGGCGACCCCGCGGCCCTGGTGGGCGTCCTGCACGAGGAAGGCGACCTCGGCCTCGTCGGCGGGTGCGGACGCGGGCGTTCCGTCCGCGCCGATCCGGTCGTAGCGTACGGTGGCGATGAACTCGCCGCCGATGGTGGCCGCGAGTCCCACCCGGTCCACAAAGTCGTGGTGCGTGAAGCGGTGGACGTCCTTGGCGGACAGGCGAGGGTACGGCGCGAAGAAGCGGTAGTACTTCGACTCGTCGGAGACCTGCTCGTAGAAGCTGACCAGGCGATCGGCGTCATCAACGGTGATGGGCCGGATGCGCGCGGTGCCCCCGTCGCGCAGCACCACGTCGGCTTCCCAGTGGGCGGGATACTCGTGCCGGTCCGGCGAGGTCTGCATGGGCCCCAGAGTACGGCTAGCGTCCGACAGCGGCGCGACGCAGTCTGTGGAGGGCGTCAGTCGGGTCGAGGCCGCGATCCGACGGCACCCCTGGAGTGGAACGCGAGGACCGCTCCTGGTGGGCTTCACGATATGGGAAACTGGTCTAGACAACCCTGAACACCGAAGGGCAGCAACACATGGCTGAGCGCCGCGTCAACGTCGGCTGGGCCGAGGGTCTCCACGCCCGCCCCGCCTCCATCTTCGTCCGAGCCGCCACGGCCGCAGGCGTCCCGGTGACGATCGCCAAGGCTGACGGCAACCCCGTCAACGCGGCCTCGATGCTGGCCGTCCTGGGCCTCGGCGCCCAGGGGGGCGAGGAGATCGTCCTGGCCTCCGACGCCGAGGGCGCGGACGCCGCCCTGGACCGGCTGGCCAAGCTGGTCTCCGAGGGTCTCGAGGAACTGCCCGAGACCGTCTGATGTCCCGTGCGCCGTTCCGGCGCACAGCGAAGGGCCCGCCCTGATTCACCGGGGCGGGCCCTTCGCCATTCCCGGCGGACAAGGAGCGGGACATTCTGGAATTCCCCGTTTCCGGGCACGGAAAATAGGCCTTCATGAATTGGCTGCTCTTTGTATACGGCCGCCGTGTTAATGCCGCAGGCTCGCCGTGTTTACGGGATGTTGCGAGTTCCTCACACGGTCGGCGGACTCCCTGCCGGAGCCGAAGCGCAGGCGGTGCGCGCCCGTCGCGCGCTCGGCGTGCAGCGCCGTGACCGCCCGCGCGCGCTCGCCGTCCCCGCGCGCCACCGCGTCCACGATCGCGCCGTGCTCCGTCCAGGACTCCACCGGGCTGGCCGGCGCGTCCACGGCGTACATCCACGCGATCTTGTGGCGGAGCTGGGTGAGCATCGAGGTCAGTGCGGGGCTGCCGGAGGCCTGGGCGAGCGTTTCGTGGAACCAGCCGCCGAGGGAGCGCAGGTCGTCGCTGTTGCCGCGGCGGGCCCGCTCCTGGCCCAGCCGGACCAAGCCGCGCAGGACTTTCAGATGCGCCTCGGTGCGGCGCTGGGCCGCGCGGGCCGCACCGAGCGGCTCCAGGAGCATGCGCATCTCCAGCAGGTCGCCCGCCTCCTGCTCGGTGGGTTCGGCCACGCACGCGCCCGCGTGCCGCCGGGTC
Organism: Streptomyces sp. NPDC029044; assembly: GCF_040637495.1. Lineage (NCBI taxonomy): Bacteria > Bacillati > Actinomycetota > Actinomycetes > Kitasatosporales > Streptomycetaceae > Streptomyces > Streptomyces sp. NPDC029044. Next base: position 48,468 of record NZ_JBEZWN010000016.1, on the reverse strand, counting down.
ACCACGAAGCCCTCGGCCTCCAGGGTGCGCAGCGCCTCCCGGACGGGTACCCGCGAGACGCCGTAGCGGCGCGCGAGGAGTTCCTCGGTGAGCCGGCTGCCGCGTGCGTGGACGCCCGCGACGATGTCGTCCCGGATGGCCGTGCACACCGAGTGCGCGGGAATACGCATGACCGACCTCCCCTTAATCCCCGTGAAACGCCAGCGAGTGGCGTCCGTTCCGTGACTCTATTGCAATGAGCCGGAATTTCCGACGGCCATCGGGAATCCAGGGATATTTTTTGGACAAGCCGCCGCTGTAAACGCCGAAAGCCCCGGCTCGGGGAGCCGGGGCTTCGGGAACAGCGCGGAGGTTCCGGTCAGACGTTCACGCCGTGCGAGCGGAGGTAGGCGACCGGGTCGATGTCCGAGCCGTACTCCTGGCTCGTACGGGCCTCGAAGTGCAGGTGCGGGCCGGTGACGTTGCCGGTCGCGCCGGACAGGCCGATCTGCTGGCCGGGGGTGACCCGCTGGCCCACCGAGACGCCGGTCGAGGACAGGTGGCCGTACTGGGTGTACGTCCCGTCGTTCATCTTGATCACGACCTGGTTGCCGTACGAGCCGCCCCAGCCGGCCTCGACGACGGTGCCCGCGCCGACCGCGTGGACGGAGGTGCCGCTGGCGGCGTGGAAGTCGACACCGGTGTGGCTGCCGGAGGACCACAGGCCGCTGCTGGCCTTGTAGCTGGTGGAGACGTACGAGCCGGAGATCGGGGCCACGTAGGCGTTGAGGCGCTTGCGCTCGGCCTCGCGGGCGGCGCGCTCCTTGGCCTCGCGGGCCTTCTCGGCGGCTTCCTTGGCCCTCTCGGCCAGCTCGGCGGCCCGCTTGCGCGCGGCCTCCTCGGCCTTCTGCTTGGCGGCGGCCTCGTCGGCGGCCTGCTGCTGCGCGATCGCCTGGGCGTCGATCTGCTGGGCCACGGTGTCGCCCATGGTGACGACCGGGGTGAGGCCGGTCTGCTCGGGGCTGGGCTCGGCGGCGAAGGCCGCAGGGGCCGCCACGGTGCCGATCACGCCGGTGGTGGCGAGGGCCGCGACGCCCGCCGCCCGGGCGGTGCCGCGCTGGATCCTGCTGGGACGACGGTGCTTCCCGGTGGCGCGAGTGAACGCCATGTAGTGGCTGGTCCTTTCCTTCCCTCTCGCCTACCGGGTTAGCTGACGGGTTCGGAGCAGGAAGGTCTCCTACGGACTCCCTCGCGACTCGCGCGGGCGCCCGATTCACCCCAGGGACTGCGGTGGGTCCCCGGCTCCCCTGGCTCGCGCCGTACGGGGACTCGGCGATGACTGTCCGGTGCCGCGGGTGCGGCGCACTGCCTGACGAACAGCCCGGACGACGCTAAGCGGCGCCACTTTCAATTCCCAAACGAATCCCGGTGTTTGTAGCGCATCCCACAGGGCAGACAGGCAACCTCCGTACCAATTCGGGCATAAAGGAGCCCTGGTGCCTCGAAAGACAACCAGGGCCCCTGCGCGCGTGCCGCTACTCGGCCGCGACCACGGTGACTTCGCCGATGCCCAGGGCCTCGACAGGCGCCTTGATCTGCGCCGCGTCGCCGACGAGGACGGTCACCAGGCGGTCCACCGGGAAGGCGCTCACGGCCGCCGCGGTGGCCTCCACCGTTCCGGTCGCGGCGAGCCGGCGGTACAGCGCGGCCTGGTAGTCGTCGGGCAGGTGCTGCTCGACCTGGTCGGCCAGCGTGCTCGCGACCGCCGCGGCCGTCTCGTACTTCAGCGGAGCCACACCCACCAGGTTCTGCACGGCGACGTCCCGCTCGGCGTCGGTCAGCCCTCCGGCAGCGAGGGCGCGCAGCACCGTCCAGAGGTCCTCCAGGGCGGGGCCGGTGTTGGGCGTGTCGACGGAGCCGCTGATGGCGAGCATCGCGGCGCCCGTGCCGTCCGGGGCGGACCTGAGGACCTGGCCGAACGCCCGTACGCCGTAGGTGTAGCCCTTCTCCTCACGCAGGACGCGGTCCAGGCGTGAGGTGAGGGTGCCGCCGAGGCAGTACGTGCCGAGCACCTGCGCGGGCCACACGCGGTCGTGCCGGTCCGGGCCGACCCGGCCGATCAGCAACTGCGTCTGGACGGCGCCGGGGCGGTCCACGATGACGACCCGGCCGGTGTCGTCGGCGGTCACCGGCGACACCGGGCGCGGCTCGGCCGAGGAGCCCGTCCAGGCCCCCAGGGTGTCCCCGAGCAGGGCGTCGAGGTCGATGCCGGTGAGGTCGCCGACGACCACGGCGGTGGCCGTGGCGGGGCGGACGTGCTTCTCGTAGAAGCCGCGGACGGCCGCGGAGTCGATCGCGGCGACCGTCTCCTCGGTGCCCTGCCGGGGCCGCGACATGCGCGCGTCCGAGGGGAACAGCTCCTTGGAGAGCTCCTTGGCGGCGCGGCGGGAGGGGTTGGCCAGTTCGTGCGGGATCTCGTCGAGGCGGTTGGTGACCAGCCGCTCGACCTCGCTGTCGGCGAACGCGGGCGCCCTCAGCGCGTCGGCGATCAGGTTCAGCCCCTTGGCGAGCCGGGAGGCCGGCACCTCCAGGCTGAGCCGGACGCCGGGGTGGTCGGCGTGCGCGTCGAGGGTGGCGCCCGCGCGTTCCAGCTCGGCGGCGAACTCCTCGGCGGAGTGCTTGTCGGTGCCCTCGGAGAAGGCCCGGGCCATGATCGTGGCCACACCGTCCAGGCCGGCGGGTTCGGCGTCCAGGGGGGCGTCGAGCAGCACCTCCACGGCGACGACCTGCTGGCCGGGGCGGTGGCAGCGCAGCACCGTCAGGCCGTTGTCGAGCGTGCCGCGCTCGGGGGCGGGGAAGGCCCAGGGCTTGGCGTCGCCCGACTGCGGCCGGGGGTGGAAGTCCATCGTGGCGAGCTCGGTCACCGGGCCGCCTCCTCGTTCTCGTCCTGGTCGGCGGGGGCTTCGGGGGCGGTCGGCTCGTAGACGAGCACCGCGCGGTTGTCGGGCCGCAGGCGGGCCTTGGCGACCTCCTGGACCTCCTGCGCCGTGATCTCCAGCACACGCTGGACGGCGGTCAGGGCGAGCTGCGGGTCGCCGAACAGCACGGCGTACCGGCACAGTTCGTCGGCGCGGCCGGCGACCGTGCCGAGCCGGTCCAGCCATTCGCGCTCCAGCTGGGCCTGGGCGCGCTCCATCTCCTCGGCCGTGGGGCCCTCCTCGGCGAACCGGGCGAGCTCTTCGTCGATGGCGGTCTCGATGACCGGGACCTCCACGTCACCGGATGTCTTCACGTCCAGCCAGCCCAGGGAGGGCGCACCGGCGAGCCGCAGCAGGCCGAAGCCGGCCGCCACGGCCGTACGGTCGCGCCGCACCAGCCGGTTGTAGAGGCGGGAGGACTCGCCGCCGCCGAGGACGGTGAGGGCCAGGTCGGCCGCGTCGCACGCGCGCGTGCCGTCGTGCGGCAGCCGGTAGGCGGCCATCAGGGCGCGCGCCGGGACCTCCTCCTCGACGACCTCGCGCAGCTGCCCGCCGATGGTCTCCGGCAGCGAGCCGTCGCGCGGGGCGGGCTTGCCGTCGTGGCCGGGGATGGAGCCGAAGTACTTCTCGACCCAGGCGAGGGTCTGCTCCGGGTCGATGTCGCCGACCACGGAGAGCACGGCGTTGTTCGGCGCGTAGTAGGTGCGGAAGAACGCGCGCGCGTCCTCCAGGGTCGCCGCGTCCAGGTCGGCCATGGAGCCGATCGGGGTGTGGTGGTAGGGGTGGCCCTCCGGGTAGGCGAGCGCGGTCAGCTTCTCGAAGGCGGTGCCGTACGGGACGTTGTCGTAGCGCTGGCGGCGCTCGTTCTTGACGACGTCCCGCTGGTTCTCCATCGACTCGTCGTCGAGGGCGGTCAGCAGCGAGCCCATGCGGTCGGCCTCCAGCCAGAGGGCGAGCTCCAGCTCGTGGGCGGGCATGGTCTCGAAGTAGTTGGTCCGCTCGAAGCTGGTCGTGCCGTTCAGCGAGCCGCCCGCGCCCTGGACGAGCTCGAAGTGGCCGTTGCCCTTGACCTGGGCGGAACCCTGGAACATCAGGTGCTCGAAAAGGTGAGCCAGACCGGTGCGCCCCTTGACTTCGTGGCGCGAGCCGACGTCGTACCAGAGGCACACCGCCGCGACCGGGGTCAGGTGGTCCTCGGAGAGCACCACGCGCAGGCCGTTGGCCAGGCGGTGCTCGGTCGCTGTCAGGCCCCCGGAGCCTGCCTGCGCTGTGGCCGTGTGACCCATGGGCATGTACGTCCCTTCGATCGCGGAGCGGTCTTCACAACCGCCGATTCCTGCCGGTCCTGCCACTGTATGCAAGCGTGCGAAGCCCTGGTGGAGTTCCCGGGCGGCGTACGCCGAGAGCGAGCACGGGCGACCGTTCCCGCCGGGCTCCGGACGGCCCGGCGGGCGCCGGAGACCGGGTCCTGGTCCCGCTTGTCAGTGCGGCGGTCCACAATGGTCGGCGTCAGATCCGGATCGCAGCAGCATGAGCGAGCCGCAGGGGCGGCCGGTGACGAGTGGGCGAGCGCGCGCAGGGCCCGAAGGGCCGGGCACGGTCGGCGTCTCCTCACCGGCAGGAAAGCCCCGTAGGCGAGCGACCAGTAACAGGAGGAGCCGGCAGCGATGGCCCGCCGCAGCACGAAGACGCCGCCCGACGACTCGTACGAGGAGCGGATCCTCGACATCGACGTCGTCGACGAGATGCAGGGCTCCTTCCTCGAGTACGCGTACTCGGTCATCTACTCCCGCGCTCTGCCGGACGCGCGCGACGGACTCAAGCCCGTGCACCGCCGCATCGTGTACCAGATGAGCGAGATGGGCCTGCGCCCCGAGCGCGGGTACGTCAAGTGCGCCCGTGTCGTGGGCGAGGTGATGGGCAAGCTGCACCCGCACGGCGACGCGTCGATCTACGACGCCCTCGTGCGCATGGCCCAGCCCTTCTCGATGCGAGTCCCGCTGGTCGACGGCCACGGCAACTTCGGCTCGCTGGGCAACGACGACCCGCCGGCGGCCATGCGGTACACCGAGTGCCGGATGGCCGAGGCGACGAGCCTGATGACAGAGTCGATCGACGAGGACACCGTCGACTTCAACCCCAACTACGACGGCCAGGAGCAGGAACCGGTGGCCCTGCCCGCCGCCTTCCCGAACCTCCTGGTCAACGGCGCCTCGGGCATCGCGGTCGGCATGGCGACGAACATGGCGCCGCACAACCTGCGCGAGGTCATCGCCGCCGCCCGCCACCTGATCAGGCACCCGAACGCCGATCTCGACGCCCTGATGAAGCACGTTCCGGGCCCCGACCTGCCCACCGGCGGGCGCATCGTCGGCCTGTCGGGCATCCGGGACGCCTACGAGTCCGGCCGCGGCACGTTCAAGATCCGGGCGACGGTGTCGGTGGAGCCCGTGACGACCCGACGCAAGGGCCTCGTGGTCACGGAGCTGCCCTTCACGGTCGGCCCCGAGAAGGTCATCGCCAAGATCAAGGACCTGGTCGGTTCGAAGAAGCTCCAGGGCATCGCCGACGTCAAGGACCTGACCGACCGCGAGCACGGGCTGCGCCTGGTCATCGAGATCAAGAACGGCTTCGTGCCGGAGGCGGTCCTGGAGCAGCTCTACAAGCTGACGCCGATGGAGGAGTCCTTCGGCATCAACAACGTGGCCCTGGTCGACGGCCAGCCGCTCACCCTGGGTCTCAAGGAGCTCCTCGAGGTCTACCTCGACCACCGCTTCAACGTCGTCCGGCGACGCTCGGAGTTCCGCCGCGGCAAGAAGCGCGACCGGCTGCACCTCGTCGAGGGCCTGCTGACGGCCCTGCTGGACATCGACGAGGTCATCCGCCTGATCCGCTCCAGCGAGAACTCCGCGCAGGCCAAGCAGCGCCTGATGGAGCAGTTCTCGCTGAGCGAGGTGCAGACGCAGTACATCCTCGACACGCCGCTGCGCCGTCTGACCAAGTTCGACCGCATCGAGCTGGAGTCCGAGAAGGACCGGCTCAACGCGGAGATCGAGGAGCTGACCCGGATCCTCGACTCGGACGCGGAGCTGCGCAAACTGGTCTCCTCCGAACTGGCCACGGTCGCCAAGAAGTTCGGCACCGACCGGCGTACGGTCCTGCTGGAGTCGGGCGGTGCCCCGGTCTCCGCGGTGCCGCTCCAGGTCGCCGACGACCCGTGCCGGGTGCTGCTGTCCTCGACGGGCCTGCTGGCCCGTACGGCGAACGGCGAGCCGTTCGCCGAGGACGCCGGTGCCCAGCGCGTGAAGCACGACGTGATCGTCTCGGCGGTGCCGGCCACCGCCCGCGGTGAGGTGGGCGTGGTCACCTCGGCGGGCAGGCTGCTGCGGCTGAACGTGATCGACCTGCCCCAGCTGCCGGAGTCGCTGACGGTCCCGAACCTCGCGGGGGGCGCGCCGCTGGCGGAGTTCGTCTCCCTGGAGGACGACGAGACGGTGGTCTGCCTGACCACGCTCGACGAGTCGTCGCCGGGCCTGGCCCTCGGCACGGCACAGGGCGTCGTCAAGCGCGTGGTGCCGGACTATCCGGCCAACAAGGACGAGCTGGAGGTGATCACCCTCAAGGAGGGTGACCGGATCGTCGGCGCGGTCGAGCTGCGCACCGGCGAGGAGGACCTGGTCTTCGTCACCGACGACGCGCAGCTGCTGCGCTTCCAGGCGTCCCAGGTCCGCGCGCAGGGCCGCCCGGCCGGGGGCGTGGCGGGCATCAAGCTCGCCGAGGGAGCGAAGGTCATCTCCTTCACCGCGGTGGACCCGGCGGTGGACGCCGTGGTCTTCACCGTCGCGGGCTCGCGGGGCACGCTGGACGACTCCGTCCAGACGACGGCCAAGCTGACCCCGTTCGACCAGTACCCGCGCAAGGGCCGCGCAACCGGCGGCGTCCGCTGCCAGCGGTTCCTGAAGGGCGAGGACTGCCTGTCCCTGGCCTGGGCGGGCCCCGTTCCCGCCCTCGCGGCGCAGAAGAACGGCACCCCGGCCGACCTCCCGGACATCGACCCGCGCCGCGACGGCTCGGGAGTGTCCCTGGCGAAGACGGTGGCTGTGGTGGCCGGGCCGGTCTAGGCCGGTTCCGCGAGATCCGCCGCGGGATCGCGCACGTACCGCAGGACGCCCCACATGCCGTGCTCGTCGGCGTGTGGGGCCTCGCTCCTGCACGCCTCCAGCTCCTTGCCGAGGGTGGGGGCGTCGATCCCGGAGCCGATGAGGACCAGCTGGGTGAGGCGTTCGCCGCCGCCCGGCCAGGGTTCGGGGTAGAAGCGCAGGAACCGCCCGACGGCGTGGACGGCGTAACGGTTGCGGACGTCGTGCGGGCCGAAGTCGATGTACCCCTTGATCCGGTACAGCCCCTCGGGCCTGCTGTCCAGGAACGTCATCAGCCGGCGGGGGTCGAGGGGCTCCCGGGAGACGAACGACAGGCTGTCGTAAGCGGCGTGCAGGTGGCCGGCATGGCCGTCGTGGTCCCCACCGTGCTCGTGCAGGTCGTCGAAGGAGAGCTGCCCGATGCGCTCCTCACTCGGGCGGCAGTCGAAGAGGAACTCGGGGTCGATCCGGCCGTAGGTGGCCGGGACGACGGCGGCGCGGTCGACGAGGGACCGGACCAGCCCGAGGACGCGTTCGCCGTCCGCCGCCCGGTCGAGCTTGTTGACGACGACGAGGTCGGCCAGCGCGAGATGCCGGTCGATCTCGGGATGCCGGGCACGGGTGTCGTCGAACTCGACGGCGTCGACGACCTCGACGAGCCCGCCGTACACGACCCCGGGGTGCTCGCTGGCCAGCAGCATCCGCACGAGTTCCTGCGGCTCGGCGAGACCGCTGGCCTCGATGACGATGACGTCGATGCCGAGGGAGGGCTCCGCGAGCCGCTCCAGGTACTGGTCCAGTTCGCTCGCGTCGACGGCACAGCACAGGCAGCCGTTGCCGAGGGAGACCGTCGAGTCGCCCAGCGCTCCCGCGACGGCCATCGCGTCGATCTCGATCGCCCCGAAGTCGTTGACGACGGCGCCGATACGGCTGCCGCCGCTGCGGTGCAGGAGGTGGTTGAGCAGGGTGGTCTTTCCCGAGCCGAGGAATCCGGCCAGGACGACAACCGGGATCTGCTGCGGTTTCGGGCTCGGCTGGCTCACCGTGCGACCTCTCTCGCGCCGACGCGTGCACCGGCTCGCGTTCCCGGCACACGTGGGGGATGGGGATGCCGCCCCAGGATACGAGCCGGGAGATCCACGCCGAAGTGAACGATCGTTAGCCGCACTGGCGGGGCAGACGTTGGGCATGGCGCCGGTTTGTGCGACCCTCGCTTCCCTCCGTGCGTCTCCTCTGGGCATGGCGGCGGGTGCCGCCACCGCCCTGGCCCTGCAATGGCCCGCGTTCCACGCGTTGCGCACCCGGACCGAGCACCTGGAGGAGGCCGCGCAGTCGCAGCGCCCGATCTAGAAACTGGCCGAGGTGCTCGACACCTACGACGGAACCGTCTGCCCGAGAAGCAGCGCCAGTACCTCTTCGCCAACGCCCTGGGAAGCAACACCCAGTGCTGCAATCGCATGGGCAACTCGGCCAAGGCGCCACCCTCGGCTTCGCCCGACCATGCTGCAGAACCTCCTCTACAGGAAGTACTGGTACGCCACCCGCCCGCACCGGGCGCCCCTCATCGACACCTCCGACGAGGCCGGCTTGGGCCGCATGGTCGACGATTCGCTCGTGCAGCTGGAGGAGGCGGACATCGACGAGTGGTGGGTGGTAGGGGACCCGCCGGGCGAGTAGTCCCACGCGCCGGCCATAAGCACCGCACTTCGCGGATCACCCTCTGGAACGGATCACACGGCCGGGCGGTAACGAACCCATAAACCGACGTGGTTCCCCACGTGCCCGCAAGGTTGACTCCGGTCATCCTGCGGACCGGACCCACCATCGTTGAACCGGTGCTCCTTGCCGCCCGGCCATCGGCGGCCCTACAGGTCCGCATCGCACCGCCTCGCACAGAGGGCACAGAAGATCTTGCGGAGGGAACACACATGAAAAGCGACCGCGCCGAGGAGATGCATGAGCAGGCCCCGGCCCTGGACATCCGCATCGGCGGGTTCCGCCTGACGGTCCAACGCATGCCGGTGCGGTTGTTGACGGTCCTGATGACATGCGGCGGATCTGCTCTCGCAGCATGGTTCACATCGAGGTGACCGGATGGCAGCTTCACTTGCGCCACGCCGGAGGGCAGTCGACACATGACGCCACCCCCTCCCCACCCTGCTGCGGCTTCGCTCAGACAGGCAACGGCGCCGGCGCCTCCGGCCCCACGTACCTCGCCACCGGCCTGATGATCTTCGTGTCCTCCGCCTGCTCCAGGATGTTGGCGCTCCAGCCCACCGCCCGGCCGGCGGCGAAGGTCGGGGTGAACATCTCGCGGGGCAGACCGCAGAGTTCCATGACCACACCCGCGTAGTACTCGACGTTCGTGTGCAGCTCCCGCCCGGGCTTCAGCTCGGCCAGAATCGCCTCGATGTGACGCTCGACCTCGACGGCGAAGTCCACCCGCGGCCCGCCGAACCCCTGGGCGACCTCGCGCAGCATCCGGGACCGCGGGTCCTCCGTGCGGTAGATCGCGTGTCCGAACCCCATGATGCGTTCACCGGCGAGCACCCGCTGACGCACCCAGGGATCGATGCGGTCCGGGCTGCCGATCGCGTCCAGGGTGTCCAGAGCGCGGCTGGGCGCGCCCCCGTGCAGCGGACCAGACAGCGCGGCCACCGCCCCGGCCAGGCAAGCAGCCACGTCCGCGCCCGTCGACGCGATGACCCGGGCCGTGAAAGTGGATGCGTTGAATCCGTGATCAATGGTTGAGATCAAGTATTGCTCGATCGCCCGGGCATGCCGCTCGGTCGGCACCGAACCGGTCAGCATGTACAGGTAGTTGGCCGCGTAGGTCAGATCCTCCCGCGGCTCCACCGGGTCCAGCCCCTTGCCCAGTCGGTGCAGCGCGGTGAGCAGCGTCGGTACGGCCGCTGCCGCCTCGATCGTGTCCCTCCGGCGCCGGTCGGCGTCGATGTCGTACACGGGACGGAATCCCTTCGCCGCACCCAGCAGCGACAGTGCGGTACGCATCCCGGCCAGCGGCCCGGAGCGCCCACCGGCCGCGGCGATGGCCGGCAGCGCCGCTCGCACCTCGTCGGGCAGGCGCCGCAGCGCGGCGGTCTCGGCCGCGAAGGCCGCACTCCGCTCGGCGTCCGGCAGTTCGCCGTGCACGAGCAGGTGCCAGACGTCCTCGAAGCCGCGGGTCCTCGCGAGGTCGACGGCGGAGTACTGGCGGTAGTGGTAGAAGCCCTCCAGACCGCGGACATCACCGATCCGGGTGTCGGTGACGACGACACCGGCAAGCCCCCGAGGCGCTTCGACAAGAGTGGCTGCTGACCTGTTCACGGACATGACTTCCTCCCTGGACTTGATTCGACTGTCCATGATTGACTGAAGTCCTGTCAATATTGATTGAATCAATACTACAGTCAATGGTCTGCCAGACGGATACGGTGACCCCCATGCGCGATCAAGAACCCGCCCCCCAGGCCACGGAACGGCGGCTGAGCACCAAGGAGGCCGCCGAGCTGCTCGGCGTGAAGCCGGAGACGGTGTACGCGTACGTGAGCCGCGGCCAGCTCAGCAGCCGGCGCGTGAGCGGCGGCCGGGGCAGCACCTTCGACGCCGGGGAGGTCGAGGCCCTCGCCCGGCGCAACAGGCGGGAGGGCGCCGGAGGTTCCGGCTCCGGCGGCGAGCTGTCCGTCCGCACCCGCATCACGCTCATCGAGAGCGACCGTTACTTCTTCCGCGGGGTCGACGCGGTCGATCTGGCCACACGGCACACCTACGAGGAGGTCGCCGAGTGGCTCTGGACGGGCCGCATGCTCCCCGGCAGCACCTTCACCGCACCTTCCGCTTCCGTCGCCGTAGCCCGCCGCGCCGTCGAGGCCTTGCCCGAACACGCCGCTCCCGCGGACCTGTTGAGGGTCGCGACAATCGCCGCCGCGACCGCCGATCCCCTGCGGTTCGACCTCTCCGAGGATGCCGTACTCGGCACCGCGCGCACCCTCATCCCCACGCTCGTGGCCGCTCTGCCCCCGGCGGGCCACCGGCGCCGCGACGAGGGCCCCCTGGCCCACCGCCTGTGGTCACGGCTGTCGGTGCGCAGGGATCCCGACGAGGCCTCCCTGCGCGCCCTGGACACCGCCCTCGCCCTCCTCGTCGACCACGACCTGGCCGCCTCCACCCTCGCGGTGCGCGTCGCCGCGTCCGCCCGTGCCCACGCCTACGCCGCGGTCTCCGCCGGACTCGGCGTGATCGAGGGCCCGCTGCACGGCGCGGCCAGCGGGCTCGCCCACCGGCTGTTGCAGGACGTGCTCGACCAGGGCGACGCGGCACCCGTGATCGCGGACGAGCTGCGTGCCGGCCGCCGCATCCCGGGCCTCGGGCACCGGCTCTACCCCGGTGAGGACCCACGCGCGCGTGCCCTGTTCGCCCTCCTGGAGCAGATCCCGCGCGCGGAGCCCGCTCTCCTCGCGGCCCACGACATCGTCGAGACCACCGCCCGCCACGCCCCCCTGCACGCCAACGTGGACCTGGCCCTGGCCGTGCTCACCGCGTCCTGCGGCATGGCCCCGACCGCCGGCGAGACGATCTTCGCCGTGGCCCGGACGGCGGGCTGGATCGCCCATGCCCTGGAGGAGTACGGCGAGCGCCCGCTGCGGATGCGCCCGAGCGGTCTCTACACCGGTCCGAAACCGCCGCAGCCACTGCCGGAGTAGTGCGGGCGGGCCCCGGGAGTCGCCGCGGCGGAAGTCAGGTTAGGCTCACCTCTGTGAGTACGTGCTCAAGCGTCTCCCGGGACCTCGCCGAGCCCGTTTCGGGAACCGCGGCCACCGCGAGGACCTGGCTGTTGCTGGAACAGCCCGGTCCGTGGGGTGCCAAGGCGCTCACCTCGAGCCACCTGGACCCCGCCCTGGGCCGTGCCCTGGAGACGGCCGCCAAGGACACGGGCGTACGGATCGCGCTCATCCGCCGCCCCGGGCGCCACGCGGACCGCCACATGCCCGCGGCGCGCCGGGTGTACGCCGCGCACGTCGTCCCGGGCAACGTATGGCTGCACAGCGCCTCGACCGCGGACCCCGGGGAGCTGCTCGGCCTCGACTTCGCCGCACTCGGCCGGGGCGACCACCGCTCGTTCGACGCGCTGCTCGGCGGCCGGCCCCACGACGGTGACCCGCTCGCCCTCGTCTGCACCAACGGCAAGCGCGACCGCTGCTGCGCCCTCCTGGGCCGGCCTCTCGCGGCCGAGCTGGCGACCTCGGGGGCCGAAGGTGTCTGGGAGGTCACCCATCTGGGTGGTCACCGCTTCTCCCCCACGGTGCTCGTCCTGCCGTACGGCTACGCGTACGGCAGGGCCGAGGCCCATTCCCTCAAGGAGGTCCTGCACGGCGCCCGTGAGGGGCGGATCGTCGTGGAGGGGTGCCGGGGCAGCTCGGCCTGGGACCGGCCCGGTCAGGCTGCCGAGCTCGCCGTGCGCACCAGGGCCGGCGAGTACGACGCCCAGGCTCTGCGGGTCGTCCGGACGTCGGGCGCGGCCCCGCGCTGGGAGGTGACCGTCGCCCACGCCGACGGACGCTGCTGGCAGGTCGACGTGGCCCAGAACGCGGCCCTGCCGGCCCGCCCCGAGAGCTGCGGGGCGTCCGTCCTGGGTACCCCCGCACGCATGGACGTGGTGGCGGTGCGCGAGGTGAGGGTGACCACCTCACTGGCCAGCTGACCGTCCGGCCCGCCGCGGGCACACGTTGATGCCGCCTCCGTACACATTGATCTGGAGATCCACGCCACACCCGTCTAGGGCCGGCGGCCGGCCGCACGTACGGTCTTGGGTATGAGCCCCACTCCCCCCGCACGCCGCCTGCGCCTCGGCCTGCCCCGGCGGGTGTTCTCGCAGGTGCTGCTGATGCAGGTGGCGATCGCCGCGGGAGTCGCGGTCCTCGCGACCGGATTGTTCCTCGCTCCCCTCAGCAACCAGCTCGACGACCAGGCCATGCGCCGCGCGCTCGCCATCGCGCAGACGACCGCGCAGCTGCCGGATCTCGCGAAGGACCTGCGGGACACACCGCCCTCGCCGGACGGCCCGGTGCAGCGGGAGGCGGAGCGGATCCGAAAGGCCACCAAGGCCGAGTACATCGTGGTGATGGACTGGCGTGGCGTGCGCTGGTCGCACACGGATCCGCAGCAGATCGGCGGCATCGTCTCCACCGACCCCGGCCAGGCCCTGGCCGGCAGGGAGGTCATGGAGATCGACAGCGGCACCCTGGGCCGCTCCGCCCGGGGCAAGGTGCCGCTGCGCGACAGCGACGGCACCGTCATCGGCGCGGTCTCGGTCGGCATCGCCTACGACAGCGTCCGGGCCCGGCTGATCCACGCGATCCCGGGGCTGCTCGCCTACGCCGGCGGTGCCCTGGCCGTGGGCGCGCTGGCGGCCTGGCTCATCTCCCGGCGGGTCCACCGGCAGACCAGGGACCTTGCCTTCTCGGACATCGCGGCGCTGCTGTCGGAACGCGAGGCGATGCTGCACGGCATCCGTGAAGGGGTCGTCGCCCTGGACCGCACCGGCCGCATCCGTCTCCTGAACGACGAGGCACAGCGCCTGCTGGGCATCGGGGAAGCAGTGGTGGGCCGTTCACCCGACGAGGCGCTCGGCGCGGGCCGTACGGCCGATGTCCTGGCCGGGCGCGTCGCCGGCACGGATCTGCTCACCGTGCGCGGCCAGCGGGTGCTGGTCGCCAACCGCATGCCCACCGACGACGGCGGCGCCGTGGCCACCCTGCGTGACCGCACCGAGCTGGAGCAGCTGGGGCGCGAACTGGACTCCACCCGCGGTCTGATCGACGCCCTGCGCGCCCAGGATCACGAGCACGCCAACCGCATGCACACCCTTCTGGGGCTGCTCGAACTGGAGATGTACGACGACGCCGTCGAGTTCGTCGGCGAGGTCGTCGGTGACCACCGGGCCACGGCGGAGCAGGTCACCGAGCGGATCGAGGACCCGCTGCTCGCCGCTCTGCTGGTCGGCAAGGCGACCGTCGCGGCCGAGCGGGGCGTCGCCCTGGGGGTGTCGGACCGGACCCGGCTGCCCGACCGGCTGGTCGACCCGCAGGGGCTCGTCACCGTCGTGGGGAACCTGGTGGACAATGCCCTCGACGCCGTCGCCGGCACGCCGCACGCGCGCGTGGAGGTCGAACTGCGCGCCGAGGGCCGTACGGCGATCCTCAGAGTGCGCGACACGGGGCCGGGAATCCCACCGGAGCACCGGGAGTTGATCTTCACCACGGGATGGTCCACGAAGACGCCGCCCGCTCACCGCGAGCGGGGCATCGGACTCTCCCTGGTGCGCAGGCTGGCGGAGCGGCAGGGTGGCAGCGCTACGGTCGGCGAGGCGCACGGCGGTGGCGCGGAGTTCACCGTCGTCCTGCCCGAGGCGCTGGCCGGGCCGGGGCCCGCAGCGGCCGTATCGACCGTGCCGTCCGCACCGCAGACCGCCGAGGAGGGGTCGTGATGATCGAAGTCCTGGTCGTGGACGACGACATGAGAGTCGCGCGGGTCAACGCCGCCTACGTCGAGAAGGTGCCGGGCTTCCATGTCGCCGGAGAGGCCCACAACGCCGCGGAGGCGCTGCACCGGCTGGAGTTGCTGCCCCGACTGGACCTGGTGCTCCTGGACCACTACCTGCCGGACGCGACGGGGCTCGAAGTCGTCCAGGAGATGCGGCGGCGCGGCGACCAGACCGACGTGATCATGGTGACGGCCGCTCGGGACGTCTCCACCGTGCAGGCGGCCATGCGGCACGGCGCGCTGCAATACCTGGTCAAGCCGTTCGCCTTCGCCGGCCTGCGCGCCAAGCTGGAGGCCTACGCGGAACTGCGCCGCACCCTGGACGGCGGTGGAGAGGCGGAACAGGCCGAGGTGGACCGCATCTTCGGGGCCCTGTCGGCGTCGTCGGAACCCGACCTGCCCAAAGGCCACTCCCCCACCACCGCGGAGCTGGTCCGCCAGTCCCTGATGCACGCGGACGGGCCCCTGTCCGCCCAGGAGATCGCCGAGCGGACCGGAGTGAGCCGCCAGACCGCGCAGCGCTACCTGAAGCTCCTGGAACGCACGGGACGGGCCAGGCTGACCCTCAAGTACGGCGACGCGGGCCGCCCGGAACACCGCTACGTGTGGGCGACCCGCGGCTGAGGCGACAGCCCGCCGGCGTTTTCCACGCACCGGCGACGGCTTCGCCCCGGCCGTGGCAGCGACGGCACCGCCGCTACGCCGCTCCCGCACCCGTCAGCGACCGCACCTCTGTCTCCGCGTGCTTGACCTCGTCCGGTGCCTCCGCCGAGGTGACCGTGCCCAGCCAGCCCGCGAGGAACCCGAGGGGGATCGAGACCAGACCCGGGTTCTGCAGGGGGAAGTACTGGAGGTCGATGCCCGGGAACAGCGAGTCGGGGCTGCCCGAGACCACCGGGGAGAGCACCACGAGCACCACCGCCGGGACCAGACCGCCGTAGACCGCCCAGACGGCACCCCGTGTGGTGAAGCCGCGCCAGAACAGCGAGTAGAGCAGCACCGGCAGGTTCGCCGACGCGGCGACGGCGAATGCCAGGCCCACCAGGAACGCCACGTTGAGATCCCGCGCCAGCAGACCGAGCCCGATCGCCACCGCACCGACGCCGACGGCCGCGATACGGGCCACCGTCACCTCGCTGCGCGGCTTCCCGCCCCGGCGCCGCAGGGACGCGTACAGGTCGTGGGCCACGGACGCCGAGGACGCGAGCGTGATGCCGGCGACCACGGCGAGGATCGTGGCGAAGGCGACCGCGGCGACGATCGCGAAGAGGACCGTCCCGCCGGTGGACCCCGCACCACCGCCCAGATCGAGCGCCAGCAGCGGAACCGCCGTGTTCCCGGCCGCGTTCGAAGCGCGCACGGCGTCCGGCCCCAGGATGGCGGCCGCGCCGAACCCGAGCACGATCGTCATCAGGTAGAAGCCGCCGATGAGCCCGACGGCCCAGACGACCGAGCGGCGCGCGGCGCGGGCGGTGGGCACGGTGTAGAAGCGGGACAGGATGTGCGGCAGTCCTGCCGTGCCCAGCACCAGGGCCAGCCCCAGGCTGATGAAGTCGAAGCGGGCGGTCCAGTCCGCGCCGTACTTCAGTCCCGGCGCCAGGAACGCCGCGCCGTGCCCGCTGCGCTCGGCTGCCGTGAGCAGCAGCCGGTTCAGGTCGCCGTGGAAGCGCATCAGGACGAGCACCGTCAGTGCGATGGTGCCGCCGAGCAGCAGAACGGCCTTGACGATCTGGATCCACGTGGTCGCGCGCATCCCGCCCAGCGACACATAGATCACCATGAGCGCGCCCACACCGATGACGGTCCAGGCGCGGGCCGCGTCGCTCGTGCCCCCGAGCAGCAGCGCCACCAGGCTGCCCGCGCCGACCATCTGAGCCACCAGGTACAGAACGGACACCGTGACCGAGGAGGTTCCCGCCGCGATCCGGACCGGCCGTTCCCTCATCCGGGCCGCCACGACGTCGGCGAGCGTGAACCGGCCGCAGTTGCGGACCAGTTCGGCGACCAGGAACAGCACCACCAGCCACGCCACGAGGAAGCCCACGACATACAGCAGCCCGTCGTAGCCGAACAGTGCGATGAGCCCGGTCACTCCCAGGAAGGAGGCGGCCGACATGTAGTCGCCCGCGATGGCAAAACCATTCTCCATGGGGGAGAAGAGCCGCCCTCCCGCGTAGAACTCCTCCGCCGAGCCACGCCGGTTGCGGCTGACCCAGGTGGTGATCCCCAGCGTGACAGCGACGAACGCGCTGAAGAGCAGCAACGCGAGTGTCTGGTGTTCTTCCGTCACGACGCACCGCCGCTCATGCCACGCGTCAGTTCCTGTGTGTCCCACCGCAGTTCGAGGGCGGCCCGGTCCCTGCGCAGCCGCGCGTGCCGCGCGTAGGCCCACGTGAGGAGGAAGGTGGACAGGAACTGCCCGAGCCCCGCCACCATTGCCACGTTCACCGCTCCCGCCACGGGCCGGGCCATCAGCTCCGGTGCCGTCGTGGCGGTCACGACGTAGCCCACGTACCAGGCGAAGAACGTCACGGACGCCGGCACCACGAACTTCCGGTACCGCCGCCGCACCTCTTGAAAGGCCGCACTGCGCTGCACTTCCAGGTACACGTCGGCCGCCCCGGCCCCCGTGTCGCCCTCCGTCCGTGCCGACGGAACCGTCGGTTGAGTGTGCGCCCCGTCGTCGGACGACTCGCCCCAGCCGGAGGCGAGGGCGTCGTACCAGGGATCGTCGTACCTGAGCTGTCCGGCCTCCTCGGCCGGGACCGGGTCATGAACGTCGAGAGGCTCGACCCGGCTCTCCTGGTCGGCCCCGCCGCCACGGGGACGGCCCTTGCTTGGCTGCATGCCCAAGGATGGACAGAACGGGAAGATCCCCGACTCTTCTTCCCTCCACACTTCACCCCATCAGGTGACTGACCCGCTGGTGGCCGCACGAGTCCCTTTCCGTAGGCGTAACGCACCGCCTGCGCGCGCAACGAGGCGCCGGGGCGGAGGGTTTCGCCGGTTCCGGGATCGGCGCCTGAGTGGATCACGGGTGGATCCCCGACCGTGTGTCTCTCCACCCGGGAGTGGAGAGACGTCCCGGCACGGCCGGGGCGGTACCCGGGCGACGCGGGAAGGCGCTACCGCTGCCGACCGGGGGCGTGACCCCGGCCGTGCCCGGCAGCAGCCCGGTGCTCCGGCTACGCGTCGATCCTCGACCGGTCCAGCGTCGCCGCCGAGTTGGAGATGAACTCCTTGCGCGGCGCCACGTCGTTGCCCATGAGCAGATCGAAGACCTGCTCGGCGGCCTCCAGGTCGGAGAGGTTGATCCGGCGCAGGGTGCGGTGGCGCGGGTCCATCGTCGTCTCGGCCAGCTGGTCGGCGTCCATCTCGCCGAGGCCCTTGTAGCGCTGGATCGAGTCCTTGTAGCGGATGCCCTTGCTCTGGAACTCCATGAGCGTGTCGCGCAGTTCGCGGTCCGAGTACGTGTAGACGTACTTGTCCTGCCCCTTCTTCGGTTGGACGATCTCGATGCGGTGCAGCGGCGGCACCGCCGCGAAGACCCGGCCGGCCTCGACCATGGGCCGCATGTAGCGGTGGAACAGCGTCAGCAGCAGGGTGCGGATGTGCGAACCGTCGACATCGGCGTCGGTCATCATGATGATCTTGCCGTAGCGGGCGGTGTCGATGTCGAAGGTCCGGCCCGATCCGGCTCCTATGACCTGGATGATCGCGCCGCACTCCGCGTTCTTCAGCATGTCCGTGACGGACGACTTCTGGACGTTGAGGATCTTGCCCCGGATCGGCAGCAGTGCCTGGAACTCGGAGTTCCGGGCGAGCTTCGCCGTGCCGAGCGCGGAGTCTCCCTCGACGATGAACAGCTCGCTGCGGTCGACGTCGTCGCTGCGGCAGTCGGCCAGCTTGGCGGGCAGCGAGGAGGACTCCAGGGCCGTCTTGCGGCGCTGCGCGTCCTTGTGCTGCCGGGCGGCGATACGCGTGCGCGCCGCGGCCACGGCCTTCTCCAGCACGACCCGGGCCTGCTGAGCGGCGTCCCGCTTGGTGGACGTCAGGAACGCCTTGAGTTCCTTCGTGACCACGTTGTTCACGATGCGGCGGGCCGCCGAGGTGCCGAGGACCTCCTTGGTCTGGCCTTCGAACTGCGGCTCGGCGAGACGCACGGTGACGACCGCGGTCAGGCCCTCCAGGGCGTCGTCCTTGACGATGTCGTCCTCGGCGACGCGCAGGAGCTTCTTGGCGCGCAGCACCTCGTTCATCGTCTTGGCCACGGCCTGCTCGAAGCCCGCGACGTGGGTGCCGCCCTTGGGCGTGGCGATGATGTTGACGAAGGACCGGAGGGTCGTGTCGTAGCCCGTCCCCCAGCGCAGTGCGACGTCGACGCCGAGCTCACGGGTGACCTCGGTGGGCGTCATCTGGCCGTGGTCGTCCAGGACGGGGACGGTCTCCTTGAAGACGCCCTGCCCGGAGAAGCGGAGGACGTCGCAGACCGGCTTGTCGTTCGCCAGGTACTCGCAGAACTCGCTGATTCCGCCGTCGAAGCGGAAGGACTCCTCGCCCTTGCTGCCACCCTCGCCGAGCCCGTACTCGTCGCGCACGACGATGGTCAGGCCGGGCACCAGGAAGGCGGTCTGGCGGGCACGCTGGTGCAGCGTCTCCAGGTTGAGCTTGGCGTCCTTGAGGAAGATCTGGCGATCGGCCCAGTACCGCACGCGCGTGCCGGTGCGGGTCTTCGGGATCTTCTTGGCCTTGCGCAGACCGCTCCTGGCCTCGAACTTCGCCTCGGAGCCGTTCCCGGCGAAGGCGCCGGGGACACCGCGCCGGAAGCTGATGGCGTGGGTGTGCCCACCGCGGTCCACCTCGACGTCCAGCCGGGCGGACAGGGCGTTCACCACGGAGGCGCCGACGCCGTGCAGACCGCCGGAGGCGGCGTAGGAGCCGCCGCCGAACTTGCCGCCGGCGTGCAGCTTGGTCATGACGACCTCGACACCGGAGAGGCCGGTCTTGGGCTCGACGTCGATCGGGATGCCCCGGCCGTTGTCCCGGACCTCGACGGAGCCGTCGTCCTGGAGGATCACCTCGATGTGGTCGCAGTACCCGCCCAGGGCCTCGTCGACGGAGTTGTCGATGATCTCCCAGACGCAGTGCATCAAGCCACGGCTGTCGGTCGACCCGATGTACATACCCGGGCGCTTGCGCACGGCCTCGAGCCCCTCGAGGACGAGCAGGTGCCGCGCGGTGTAGTTGGAACCGTCCCGGTCGGCTCCTGCCAGCAGAGCTGTGGACGGCACGGACGTCTCGGCGGTCACGCGGTTCGCTCCTCGCTGAATTTCAGATGGGGCCCTCGTGGGTAAGGGCGCGGCTTCGGTCACCGGTGAGAGGGTACCGAGGCCTGGTAGAGCCGTTGTAACGCCACCCTCGTCGGAAACTCAGACTAGTCCACACTCGCATGCGTGTTCGATCCCTCGATGGAGTGAAGTACACATCACGTTCCCTTCCAGGCATGAACCATTTAGGCTCCGGGCACGTCCTCATGAACAACCGGCAACCCAGCCGGGAGGACCGACCACCGATACAACGCGAAGCCCCGTAAGACACATAGACACGCAATACGGCACATTCGCCGCCAACCGGCAGCAGACAGCCGCCTCGCAAGATTCTTTCGAGGAAAAGCCACGAGCGGGAACGTTTTGGGGCTGGTTGGATGTTGACCCTGGTACGACAGCTCGTCGAGCTAGAGAAGAGGCGACGTGACTACTGTTCTGACCCCCGCGAGCCCGCTGACGGCCGCTGATCGCTGCGACCGCTGCGGCGCCCAGGCGTACCTGCGCGTGGTCCTGCTCAGCGGCGGAGAACTGCTCTTCTGCGCCCACCACGGCCGCAAGTTCGAGCCGGAACTCAAGAAGATCGCCGCTGAGATACAGGACGAGACGGAGCGGCTCACGTCCGTTCCCGCGAACGCCGCCGAAGAAGAGCGCTGACACCTCGCGTCCGACGACGAGCCAGCCCGGCACAGGCCGGTGAACGGGCGGCTGCTTCTGGTCACCAGAGGCAGCCGCCCGTCCTCGTCCCCCGGGCCGGTCCGAAGTCCGCCGGACGCCTCACACACCTTCCGAGGCTGGTGTCCAGCCAAGTGTCCGCATGAGGTGGGACACCCGCATGTACACACCGGGGTTGCCGGCCCGGCCACAGCCGATCCCCCAGGACACGAGCCCGATCAGCCGCCCCTGGGCCACCAGCGGCCCTCCGCTGTCGCCCTGGCAGGCGTCCCGGCCCCCCTCGGCCTCCCCGGCGCACAGCATGCTCGTGGCGTCGTAGGTGCCGTCCATGCCGCCCGGATACGCCTCCTCGCACAGCGCGTCGGCAAGCACGCGCACGCGTGCCGCCCGCAGACCGTCCGGGTACTCCCCGGTGCCCGAGGTGTCGCCCCACCCGTACACCATCGCGGTCTCACCGGCCGTGTACGCGGGGTCACCGTCGGCCGCCATGCCGATGACCGACTCGCCCTGGAGCGGTTCGGCCAGGGTGAGCACGGCGAAGTCCCCGGCGTTGCTGACCCCGTCGTAGTCCGGGTTCACCCATGTACGGCTCACGGCGACCTCCTGGCCCCCGCCTGCCGCCAGCAGGTCTGTGCGTCCGGCTATGACCTTCAGGTCCCGTACGCGCTCCGGTGGCCCGCCGAGGACGTCCTCGTCGAGGCAGTGGGCCGCGGTGAGCACGGTGGTACGGCCGACCACCGCTCCTCCGCAGAACTGCCCCGCGCGCGTACCCCCGAACCGGTCACGACTGGACAGGGCCACCGTCCACGGGCTCTGGGACGCCTCGACGGGAAAGCCACCTATGACCCCGCTGTCGGCGGCCACAGGGGCGCTGAAGCCCATGGACAGCGCAGGCACCGCGGCCGCCAGGGCCAGCGGCAGAACCAGAGCTCGAGCCAGTCGACGACGCATAGACACTCCTCACTCCGTGGTGTCGGTGGGACACCCAGAGTGATCCACCCAGCGGAACCCCGCACCCGCGCCGGCCCAGCACAGCGAAGACCCGGCCCCCTTCCGGGAACCGGGCCTTCCGTGTCGTACGGCCTCGCTCAGTCGAGGTAGTCGCGCAGCACCTGCGAGCGGGACGGGTGGCGCAGCTTCGACATGGTCTTGGACTCGATCTGGCGGATCCGCTCACGCGTGACGCCGTAGACCTTGCCGATCTCGTCGAGGGTCTTCGGCTGACCGTCGGTGAGACCGAAGCGCATCGAGACGACGCCCGCCTCGCGCTCGGACAGGGTGTCGAGCACGGAGTGCAGCTGCTCCTGCAGGAGCGTGAAGCTGACCGCGTCGGCCGGGACGACCGCCTCGGAGTCCTCGATGAGGTCACCGAACTCGCTGTCGCCGTCCTCGCCCAGCGGGGTGTGCAGCGAGATGGGCTCACGGCCGTACTTCTGGACCTCGATGACCTTCTCGGGGGTCATGTCGAGCTCCTTGGCCAGCTCCTCCGGGGTGGGCTCGCGGCCCAGGTCCTGGAGCATCTGGCGCTGCACGCGCGCGAGCTTGTTGATGACCTCGACCATGTGCACCGGGATACGGATGGTGCGGGCCTGGTCGGCCATGGCGCGGGTGATCGCCTGACGGATCCACCAGGTGGCGTACGTGGAGAACTTGTAGCCCTTGGTGTAGTCGAACTTCTCGACCGCGCGGATCAGACCGAGGTTGCCCTCCTGGATGAGGTCCAGGAAGAGCATGCCGCGGCCGGTGTAGCGCTTGGCCAGGGAGACCACCAGACGGAGGTTGGCCTCCAGGAGGTGGTTCTTGGCGCGGCGGCCGTCCTCGGCGATGATCTCCAGCTCGCGCTTGAGCTTCGGGGCCAGCTTGTCGGCGTTGGACAGCTTGTCCTCGGCGAACAGGCCCGCCTCGATGCGCTTGGCGAGCTCGACCTCCTGCTCGGCGTTGAGCAGGGGGACCTTGCCGATCTGCTTGAGGTAGTCCTTGACCGGGTCGGCGGTGGCACCGGCGGCCGCGACCTGCTGGGCGGGCGCGTCGTCCTCGTCCTCGTCGGAGAGCACGAAGCCAGCGTTCTCGGTGGTGCCCTCGGGCTCCTCACCGGCCTTGCCGGGCGCTGCCTCCTCGAGCACCTCCTCCTCGAGGATCTCGGCGTCGTCCTTCTTGGCGCCGGTCTTCTTGGCCGCCGTCTTCTTGGCGACGGTCTTCTTCGTGGCCGCCTTCTTGGCGGTGGTCTTCTTGGCAGCCGCCTTCTTGGCCGGTGCCTCCTCCTCGACAGCGGGCTCGGCGGCGGGCGCCGCCGGCGTGGCGGTGGCGGTGGCCTTCCGGGTGGTCACCGCCTTGGCCGCGACCGTCTTGGTGGCGGTGCGCTTGGCGGGACTCTTCGCTGCGACGCTCTTTCGGGTGCGCTTGGGCTCTGCGGCACTGACCATCAGCGTCACACCCTCTTCCTCGAGGATCTGGTTGAGGCTGCGCAGTACGTTCTTCCACTGAGTGGCCGGAATCTGGTCAGCTTCGAAGGCCCGACGCACGTCATCGCCGGCGATCTGCCCCTCAGCCTTTCCCCGCTCAATGAGCGCCATGACAGAGACGGACTCGGCGATCTCCGGCGGGAGCGTACGGGATGTGCTGGCCGACACGAACAACCTCTCGGAACGTTGGAAAACGGCTTCCGGCCCCGTCCACAGTGGACAGGAGCCGACCGCCGGCTTGGGGATGGGCCGACGGCGCGGGCGGGGGCCGGGAAAGATGCACAGCGCCGTGAACGGCGTCCGTATTCCCTCCGCGGCTGTCACCTCTTAGGTCATCGCGTTCTTCCCGCGAGCGTTACGCCCAATCTGCGTGGCCCGAGTCACACCCCGTAAGCGAACGAAAACGGTCAGACGCTGACAGAAGAGGTCACATGCGGTACCGACGCGGCCACCCCGCCAGGACTCGCCCCCTTCGCGCCGTCGGACCCCGCAGGATCACTGGGATCCCGCGAGGTCCGACGGGAGGCGGATCACCGATCAGGCGCTGCCACAGGAGGGGGGTGGCACACCCGGCCGCGCCGCCCGCGGAACTCGGTCAGTGCTCGCGCGGGGCGGGCACGACCCGTTCCACCTCGGGATGGACCGTGAGGAGTTGGCGCATGGCCGCCTCGGCCGCCGCCCCGTCGCCGGTGGCGAGGGCGTCGCAGATCCGGCCGTGGTGCGCCAGGGATGCCTCGTTCGGCCGGTCACAGCCCGTGACCGGGCCGCCCGAGACCTGAAGGGCCGCGGACACGATCCCGGAGAGGTGCTCCAGCATGCGGTTGCCCGCGACCTGGATGAGCAGCGAGTGGAACTCCGAGTCGGCGCGGGAGAAGGTGAGCGCATCACCCTGGGCCATCGCGTGCCCCATGATCTCGACCATGTCCGCAAGGCGCTGCTGGACGTCTTCGCGCCCGTGCCCGGCCGCGAGGCGGGCGGCGAGCGGCTCGATCGTCCACCGCAGCTCGCTCAGCTCGCGGCGCTGGTCGTCGCGCTGCGGCCCGAAGGCCCGCCACTCGATGATGTCCGGGTCGAGGAGGTTCCAGTCGCTGACGGGGCGCACGCGCGTGCCGACGTTCGGGCGGGCGCTCACCAGGCCCTTGGCCTCCAGGACGCGGAGCGACTCGCGGACGACGGTGCGCGAGACCTCGAAGCGCTGGCCGATCTCCTCGGGCACGAGCGGGCGGTCGGCACCCAGGTCGCCGGAGACGATCATCTGACCGAGTTGCTGAACGAGTTGGCCGTGCAGCCCGCGTCCGCGGCTGCCCGCGGCGCGCCGGCCCACACGGCCCAGCTCGGGGTCCCCGCCGTCCCAGGCAGGGATCCCGACACGGTCGACGGCGGGCGCCTCGGCGTACGGGTAGCGGTCGAGTTCGCCCGGGCTCGCGAGGCCGGAGTCAGCGGAGCGGGCGGCGGTCATCATGGTGTGCGCAAGGGTACTCACGCATCCTTTGTCGGCCTCGTCTCCAACTCCCTTGAGGTCTTTGGTGAAAAGCACACGAAAGGGTGATCGCTCACCCCGTCGCAATTGACGCCTTATCGGAAAGAAATGGGCGTTCTGCGGGGAGTTGTGGGCATGGCCGGACCAAGGGTTACGGACAGTCGTCACCGCAAGCGGCTGCGCAGGCCGGTCAGCAGATACGCGCAGAGCAGCGCTGCCAGCGACAACGTCAGTGCCCCGCCCACGGGTTGGGAGATCACCGTGAGTGCGGCTTCCAGGTAGCGCTCTCCCCCGAAGGGCCATCGCGGCAGGAGAGCCTCTCGCAGCCGCATGGGCAGTCCGGCCGCGGTTCGCACGGACGGTCCGTTCACGAGCTGGTGCACGACGGGTACGACGAGGATGGGAACGGCGGCGACGGCGGCGAGTCCGGCGGTGGTGGACCGGAAGACACCGGCGGCGAGCACGCCGGCCCAGGCGCAGCCGACCACGAGTCCGATCCAACTCGCACTCATGGGGAGCCAGTCGGCGGGAACCCGGGCGAGCTCCCGTCCGTAGACGAGATAGAGCACTTCGGCGTCGCAGCCGACGGTCAGAACGGCCAGCACCAGCGCGATGACCGAGGAGACGAGCAGTTTGGCGGCCAGCAGCCCCAGCCGGCGGGGCACGGTGCCGCGGTCGGCCGCCAGGGCGGGATGGCGGAATTCGTCGCCGAAGGCCAGCGCACCGAGCAGTCCCGCGCCGAGCGCCGCGGGCGGCAGGGGGAGCTCCCGCGGCCATCCGGCCAGCAGGCGCGGCTGAGGCGTGTGGCCGATGCGGGCGAGCAGGACGGCGGTCACCGCGGACACGACGAGAACGACGGCCCCGGTCAGGAACCCCGTGCCGATCCCGGCGGCACGGCGGATCTCGTAGCGGAGGGGGCGGAGGGGGCTCGGGGCGGGGCGGACGGAGATGGGGGGTGGCAAGGGGGGCAGCGCGTCGAGCGGGCGAACTGGGCGGGTGCCGGTGGGGAGCAGCGTGCGGGGCGGGGAGGGCGCGGTCTCCGACAGAGGTCCGTTGATCGACTGGCGGATCGAGGGGGCGTCCAGGAGTTCTGGCGGCTCGGCGGCGGCAGGGTGGGGGTGCCCGGAGGGAGGCGACGACTCGTCCGTGCCCGGTTCCGGCGCGGCGGTGCCGGGGCGCGGCTCCAGCGCGGGTTGCGGCTCGGTGGACCCGACCGCAGGGTCTGCGGAGGAGACCGACGGCTCTGCGGCTTGCCCGGGAGCGGTCTGCTCTGCCGCACCTTGTTCTCGGGCACCCTGCTCCGGCGCACCCTGCTGTAGTGCGCCCTGCGGTAGTCCGCGCTGCTCTGGTGCGCGCTGCTCTGGTGCGCGCTGCTCTGGTGCGCGCTGCTCCGGCGCACCTTGCTCTAGTGCGCCCGGCAAAGATCCCGGCTCAAGTGGGAACCGCGACCCGGTCGTAAGGGCCGTGGGATCGGTCACGAACGGTCTCGACGGGTCGAGAGACGTCGCTGCTGCCGGCCCCGGCGCACGGCCCTCCCGGTGCGTTCCGGTGACGAGCCCCGATGCGGCGCGACTGCGGGCACTCGGCCCACTGGTCCGAGGGGAGCCGGCCCCGGGCCCCATGTCTCCGATCTCGTCCGCGAGTTGGTGAACCACGATGCCGTGGCGGAAGGCGATCTCGCCGATGTCCGCGCAGGTACCGCCGTACACCGAGAGACGGTTGCCGCCCTCGCGGACGACCTCGACCGAACGCCGCGAGGTGCGGGCCTGCTTGGCCAGGAGAGCTGCCAGACGGGCCGCGTGCGGGCTGCGTACGGCGACCCGGGGCCGGAGGCGGGTGCGCGAGAACTCCGCGACGTCCTGGTCGGCCACGAGCCTGCCCCGCTCGAGGGTGACGACGTGATCGGCGGTGCGCGCGGCCTCCTTGGGGTCGGCCGTGGTGAAAAGGACCGTGCCGCCCTGGGCGGCGTGGGCGCGCAGCATGTCGTGCAGCCAGGTGCTCTCGCGAGTGGACAGGCCTCCGGCCGGATCGTCGAGGACGAGGGTGTGCGGGTCGGCCAGGAGGACGCAGGCCAGGCCCAGACGGCGGTCCATGCCGCGGGAGAGAGTGCCGAGGCGTTCGTCGCGCAGGCTCACGAGTCCGACCGTCTCGAGAACTTCATCGGCCCGCCGGCCCGGTACCCCGGCGGCGGCGCACAGCATGCGCAGATGGCCGCGGACCGTGCGGGCGGGGTGCCCCGGCACCTCCCCGAGCAGCACGCCCACCTCGCGCGATGGATGAGCGATGCGGTGCAGGGGGCGGCCCCGGAAATGGGTGATGCCGCGCCCCTGTTGCAGTTCGAGCATGAGTCGGAGAACCGTCGTCTTGCCGGCACCCGGCGCTCCGAGCAGCGCGGTGGTGCGGCCCGCGCGCGCCTCGAAGGAGACGTCGTCGGCTGCGGGCGGAAGCTCCTTGCGGGGGTTGCTGGTCAGTCCGAAGGCCTGGATCACCCGCAGCAAGATAGCGCGCTATGTCCGGTTTTTCGGGCACCGCAAGCCTGCCTCAGGCATGACCCTCACCATGACCGGGCTGCGGACGGGTCGAGTTCCGGGCCGGCTCCGCACGCGCCCGGCCCGCCGCTCACACCTCGGGGCGCAGCATCGGGGGGTTGAGCAGCGTCGCGCCCCCGGCTCGGAAGAGCTGGGCCGGGCGTCCGCCCTGGCGGGTGGTCGTCCCACCAGTGGGAACGAGGAATCCGGGTGTGCCCGTGACCTTGCGGTGGAAGTTGCGCGGGTCGAGCGCCACGCCCCACACCGCCTCGTAGACACGGCGCAGTTCCCCGACGGTGAACTCGGGCGGGCAGAAGGCGGTGGCCAGCGACGAGTACTCGATCTTGGAGCGGGCTCGCTCCACTCCGTCCGCGAGGATCAGAGCGTGGTCGAAGGCGAGCGGCGCGACCGGCTCGGTGTCACGCCCGTAGCCGCCCTGCTGCAACAGTTCCTCGACCGGGGCCCACCGCGCGTTGCTGGCGTCCCCGCCCGCTCTGGGCGCGGGCAGGTCGGGGGCGAGCGCGAGATGCGCGACGCTGACGACCCGCATCCGGGGGTCCCGCTTGGGATCTCCGTAGGTGGCGAGCTGCTCCAGATGTGCACCGTTGTCCTGCGCCGGGACGGACGGGTCGTGGACGCGCAGTCCCGTCTCCTCGGCCAGCTCGCGCTCTGCGGCCTGCGCCAGGTCCTCATCGGCCCGTACGAAACCGCCGGGCAGCGCCCAACGCCCCTGGAACGGCGGTTCGCCCCTCCGTACCGCCAGCGCACACAGCGCATGGCGGCGCACGGTCAGCACGACCAGGTCCACAGTGACGGCGAAGGGAGGAAACGCTGACGGGTCGTAGGGCATGCGGCGATCATAGTCGTCTGCCTGACGATAAACACTCCCTTCGCCGGTCCCGTCGCTGACTGATCCGCTTGGGTCCGGCAGGGACCGCACCGCCTGCCCTACGGCCCTCGAATGCCACGTCGTCGCACGTCACACCCCCAGTTGCAGTTGATCGGCCGCCTCCTCGACCATGGCGAGCCCCAGTCGGCTGACCCGGACGGAGAACGGGGCGCCCGCCACGCGCAGTCCCGTGAAGCCGATCTCCCCGAGGGGCGCACTGCGCACGGGACGCAGGGTGACCGTCCCGGCCGGGGCATCGGGGCGGATACCGACGAGGGTGGTCAGCAGCAGGACTCCGGCAGCCGCCGCTGTGGCTGCCGGGCGGCACGCTGCCGGATGCGGGAGCGGAGCACCACCTTCCGTGCGCTGCTCACCCGCGTACATCTCGGGCAGCCGGTAGGAGAAGGTCTCGGCAGCCACGAGGACGCCGCGCAGGAGTGAGCTCGCTTCCTTCTCGTAGCCGGCCGCGGCCAGTCCCGCTACGGCGATTGCCGTCTCCTGGATCCGTACGGCTCCCGCGCGGTGGCCGAACGGATTGAATCCCGGTTCCCTCGCGCCCAGTCCGCGCAAGCCCCACCCCGAGTCCATGACCGGGCTGCCGAGCAACCGGGCGAGGTGCTCGGTCCGGACCTTGTCGAGCAGCCCTGGTGCCGGCTCGCCCCCGCCCAGCAGACCGGTGTCGAGGAGGTGCACGGCGGCCGCGCCCAAGTGGGGCATCAGGCTGCCGTCCGGTCTGCGGGCTGCCGCGGGCCGGCCGCCCCCGCGGTCCTCGACCCAGAAGTCCTCCCGGAACGCGGTCCGCAGGGTTTCGGCCCACTGCCGGAGTGCCGTTCCCCCTTCCCTGCCGCAGGCGTCGAGGAGGTCCGCGCCGAGCACCGCGGAACGGTGGGCGTGGGCCTGTGTCTCGCAGCGGACGGACCCGCCTTCGCTCGCGTCGCGCAGGTACGGGCCGTCGCCCACGGCGGCCCGCAGCCAGGCCAGGCAGCGTTCGGCGGAGGGCAGCAACTCTTCCGTCTCCTGGTCGGGGAGGCCCCAGCGGCGGGCCTCGGCGAGCAGGGCGGGGAAGAGCAGCGTGGCCTCTGTTCCTGTGCACTGCGGCTGTAGGTGCGGTCCGGCGTCCCGTCGGGGGCCTGGGATCATTCCGGACTGTGCTCCGGGGCCGGGGAGTTGGGTCCGGGCGAGGATCCTCAGCGTTCCCGCGGCGAGGCCGGTGCCGAGCGGCAGGGCCATCCGGGCGGCGACGAGCGCGTCAGCGGGCGCCAGGCCGCAGCGCCAGGGCGCTCCGGCCGCGAGGTGGGTGTCGGCGGGGTTCGCCGAGTCACGCAGGAGGAGGGCCTGGAGGTCCTCGATGCTCGTCCGCAGGAGGGCGGGGACTCTCAGGTCGTCGCCCTCCGCGTGCGCAGCGGCCAGCGGGCTGGTCGCCGCTCGTCCCACGGCTCGGAGGGGCCCTGCGCCGTCCGGCCGCACCCGCAGTTCCACGGTTCTGCTGCCGCCGGGCGGCAGGTCGAGCTCCCACCGCAGCAGCCCGGTCGAGGCCAGGGCGTCCGCGGGGGGCGGTTCGGCGGTGACGGACGCGTTGCCGGTCGGGCAGGACCAGCGCAGGCCGGAGCCGTGGACACTGGCGGGGAGTGCGGGCCCTGCCCTCCCGGAGACGATCGCCCCGAGATCGGCGAGGTCCGTGCCCAGGACGATCTCGACCGGCAGTCGCAGGGGGCGGGAAGCCGCACTGTGCAGGGTGATCCGCTCCGTGCCGTCCGCGAAGCGGTTGCGTTCCACGATCACGTCCGGGTCCGGGCCGGCCTGGGGTGATGTGCGGAGAGTGCCCACGAATCTGGCGCGGTCGGCCGAGGCCATCCGCGCCTGTACCGCGAGGGGTTCTCGTCCGGCGACGCGGATCTCGCACCGGGAGAGCACGCGCCGGCCGGCCCGGTAGAACCCCTCCAGGCCGCGGCCGGTCAACTGCCCTGACTCGGTCGAGATGGCGAGGCCGGGAAGGGCGACACAGATCATCGCGGTGTGGGCGGCGGGCAGGTCGGCCGACCAGCGCAGTCCGGGGATCGTGGCTCCCCGGGGCGGGGCCGCGGACGAGAGCCTTCCGGGTGAGGGAGTCCGTCCCTGGGCGAAAGGCGGTGGGACTGAGCCATGTCCAGTCCCCGCACCCGGGCGCCGGTTCTGGCCCGCCCACCGGGGAGACGATCGGCCCGGGCCCGGCGACGAGGGCGGGCGCGAGTCGGGTCCGGTGGGTGCGGAGGGATATGACGTGCTGCCGGGGAACCGAGGCCCGTATCCGTCGAGACGGGTCGCCGGCCGCGGAGGCACGACCTGGTCCCCCGCCCGCGGCGCCCCGGCCCCCGGCGGGCCGAGATCCGGCCCGAGCGGTGGTGGCGGGCCGCCCTGGGGGCGGCGGTCGTCGGCGGCGGAGGGCGGAGTCGGCTGTTGCATGGGGTGGCTTCCTCTGCGCTCGGTGCGCCTCGCTCGGTTCGGCGCCGGTGCCGGAGGGGTCCGGCGGGGCAGGGGCGGTGCGGCGTCATGGCCCGTCCGGCCGTTCCGCCACTCAGGTGAACGCCGGGACCGTCCTCCGAGTCACGCCCCGGCCCCGGCCCCAAGCACCTCGAACGCTCCCGGCGAGAGCTCACTTCTCGTCCTCGCCGTGGACGGGCCGTGGACCTTCCTGGCCCGTGTCACGGCCTCGCAGGGCTGCCTTCTTCGACGTACGCGCACGCGTGCCGCTGGTCCGCACGCCTCCCGGTCGCGCGGTACCCGCCCTGGTCGCACGGCCGGGGTGAGGACCGGTTTCGGTGCCACCGGCGGGGTGTGTTGTGCCCGAGGACGGACGCCTCCGGGGAGCCCGGGCGCCCGTGTCACGGTCATCCACGCCGGCGCTGTCCGAGACTGAGCCGTTGGTATCGGCGGGGAGAGAGCGGCGACGACGGCGCGACGGCATCGCTGCCGGTGAGGTCTCGTCGTGGGGCTCTACATCGCGTGCCACGGTCGTCTCGCGTTCGTCGGACTCGTCACCGTCCGCGCCTGTCGCCAAGAGATCGGCCACCGCGGATCCACGGCCTTTCCGCTCCGCTCGCAGGCAGCTGCGGATCGACTCCGGGTCGAGACCTTCGTTGCAGGCCTGGTGCAGAAGCCGGGCGAAGAGATAGTCGGGATCGGCGCCCAGGGCCATGGCGAGGGCTTCGCGGGCCTCCAGCTCATCGCCGGTGGACCAGGCGACCCACCCGGCGAGGGTGAGCGGTGCAGCGGCGTGCTCCCCGTAGGGTCCGACGCAGCGCCGAGCCAGTGCCCGCCAGAGGCGGAGGGCGTGTCCGGCTTCGTCGCCCTCCATCCACTCGGCCGCGCGGTCGCGGGTCGCCCGGTCCTGGAGGCCGAGGATCAGCCGGGCGGCCTCGTCGGGACCGAGCAGTTCGTCGTCGCGGAGATCCTCCAGGAGCATGCCGGTCACGGGCGGTGCCTCGGCGAATCGGCGCAGAGCCCTCCGGGCCAGTTCCAGCGTCTCGTCGGCCACCGCGGCACGGCCCGTGTCGTCGAGGATTTTCGGCACCAGCGCCATGCTGGCGGTGTCCAGGGCGGCCTCCTGCTCAAGGGCCGCGGCGTTCTCCCAGGGCAGCAGCCGGGCCCGGAGCTCCCGCAGTGTGCCGCGCACCTGGATTCCGGCGTAGGTGGCCGCAGCGGCCAGCACGGACGTGCCGGGCAGGCCCATGGCGGCTCCCTCGGGGGAGCAGCACGTCGCGTTGTCACAGCAGTACGACCAGTACCGGCCCTCCGAGATGCACAACGCCTCGACCACCACCACGTCGAGGGAACCGCACTCGACGCGCAGCCTCTGGGCCAGTGGCCTCAGCCGCTCCATCACCTGCCGGCCGGTCTGGCCCTTCTCCGGTTCCTGGCACAGGAAGGCCACCATCGACTCGGGCCGTGCCCCTCGGCGCTCGCTGCCCGTCACCAGGCCGTGGGACAGTTGCCGTGCTGCGGAGGGCCAGTCGTCGGCGTTCGCGGGGATACCGAGACGGGCCCGGCCTCCGAACCGCCCGCGTCCGTCGCTGTCGTGCAGAGCGACCAGGACGATGCTGTCCTCGGGGCGGTATCCGAGCAGGTACGGCAGAGCGTCGGCCAGTTCGGCCGGGGTGCGCAAGGTGACCTGGTGCTCGCTCCCGTGACTGTCGTACGCGGGGCTGGAGGCGTGCGGCCGGGACGCGTCGCTCGCCTTCCCCTCCTGTTCACCGTTCTGCCGCCCGCCCGGCCCTTCGGGCCCGGTGATGTCGCCGTTCTCGGGGGATCCGGTCGTTTCGCTGTGGTTCGTCATGCGAAGACGATCTCGCGGAACGCAAACCTCCGCTTGACCCTGTGGATAAGTTCGATCAGGAACACGTCATCCCAGGCCGGCGCATCCACAGCTCTCGGTGCGCCGCCACGGATGTCAGTGCAGTCCTGTTGTATGGAACGCATGGAGCACACGAGCAACGCGGAACTCCGGGCGGCGGCCGACACGGTCCTGGCCCGTCTCGTCGGAGACGTCTCGGGGGAAGCCCGGCTGCGCGAGGACCAGTGGCGTGCGATCGAGGCGCTGGTCGCCGACAGACGCCGGGCCCTGGTCATCCAGCGCACGGGCTGGGGCAAGTCCGCGGTCTACTTCGTGGCGACCTCGCTGCTGCGGGCCCGGGGCAGCGGCCCGACCGTGATCGTGTCCCCGCTGCTCGCGCTCATGCGGAACCAGGTCGAGGCGGCGGCTCGGGCCGGTATCCACGCCCGGACCATCAACTCCTCCAACACCGAGGAGTGGGAAGCCGTTCAGGGCGAGATCACCGCGGGCGAGGTGGACGTCCTGCTGGTGAGTCCCGAACGGCTCAACAACCCGGACTTCCGGGACCAGGTCCTCCCCCGGCTCGCGGCAGCCACCGGTCTGCTGGTGGTGGACGAGGCGCATTGCATCTCGGACTGGGGCCACGACTTCCGGCCGGACTACCGCCGGCTGCGCACCATGCTCGCCGATCTCCCACCGGGCGTTCCGGTGCTCGCGACCACCGCCACGGCCAACGCGCGCGTGACGGCCGACGTCGCGGAACAACTCGGCACCGGCGGCAGCTCGGACGCCCTCGTGCTCCGGGGGCCGCTGGACCGGGACAGCCTGAGCCTGAGTGTCCTGCGGCTGCCGGATGCCGCGCACCGTATGGCCTGGCTGGCCGGGCACCTCGACGAACTGCCGGGGTCCGGAATCATCTACACCCTCACCGTGGCCGCCGCCGAGGAGGTCACCGCCTTCCTGCGACAGCGGGGGCACACGGTCGCGTCGTACACGGGCAAGACGGAGAACGCCGACCGCCAGCAGGCCGAGGAGGACCTGCTCGGCAACAAGGTGAAGGCGCTGGTCGCCACGTCAGCGCTCGGCATGGGCTTCGACAAACCCGACCTGGGCTTCGTGGTGCACATGGGTTCGCCCTCCTCCCCCATCGCCTACTACCAGCAGGTGGGCCGCGCGGGACGAGGCGTGAAGCACGCCGAGGTGCTCCTGCTCCCGGGCCAGGAGGACGAGGCGATCTGGAAGTACTTCGCCTCGCTCGCCTTCCCCTCGGAAGACCTGGTGCGCCGCACGCTCGACATCCTGGCGCACGCCGGGAAGCCCCTGTCCCTGCCCGCCCTGGAACCCCTGGTGGAGCTGCGCCGCTCCCGCCTGGAGACCATGCTCAAGGTCCTCGACGTCGACGGGGCGGTCAAGCGCGTCAAGGGCGGCTGGATGGCGACCGGGCAGCCGTGGACGTACGACGCCGAGCGATACGCGTGGGTGGCTCGTCAGCGCGACACCGAGCAGCAGGCCATGCGCGCGTACGCGTCGACAACCGACTGCCGTATGGAGTTCCTTCAGCGCCAGCTGGACGACGAGGCCGCCAGACCGTGCGGTCGTTGCGACAACTGCGCCGGTCCGCGCTTCACCGCCGACACGTCCGAGGAGGCGCTCGACGCCGCGCGCGTGGACCTCGGCCGGGCAGGTGTCGAAGTGGAGCCCCGACGCATGTGGCCCACCGGATTGCCGGCGATCGGTGTGGACCTCAAGGGCCGCATCCCGGCCGGCGAACAGGCCGCGTCCGGACGCGCGCTGGGACGGCTGTCGGACATCGGGTGGGGGAACCGGCTGCGGCCCATGCTCGCGCCCCAGGCTCCCGACGGGCCCGTGCCCGACGACGTGGCGAAGGCCGTGGTGGACGTACTGGCCGCCTGGGCCCGGGGCCCAGGCGGCTGGGCCCCCGGCGCCCCGGAGGCCGGGCCTCGCCCCGCAGGCGTCGTCACCGTCGCCTCACGCACGCGACCGCAGCTGATCGGCTCGCTCGGGGCGCGCATCGCCGAGATCGGACGGCTGCCGCTGCTGGGCGCCGTCGAGTACACCGGCGACGCGCACTCGGGCTCCCGGAGCAACAGCGCCCAGCGGCTGAAGGCACTGGACGGTGCCCTGGCCGTGCCGCCCGCCCTCGCCGCCGCTCTTGCCGAGGCACCGGGCCCGGTCCTCCTCGTGGACGACTACACGGAGACCGGCTGGACCCTCGCAGTCGCGGCGCGCATGCTCCGACGCTCCGGCGCGCAGGGGGTGTTGCCCCTGGTGCTGGCCGTGCAGGGCTGACGGCGACACCGGGCCGGGGCGGCTGCCCGGCGCACGCCTCTGGACGCCGCCCACCCCGATGACGTACGAACGTGTCGTGCTCGAACGCCCCATGGGTGGTCCGTCGACACAGACGGTGGGGATATTAGCGGCGCATCATCTGATAACGGTCGGCTGCCTCAATTGCTCGTTGCCGCATTCAAGTTCGACAGGAAGAATTGAGGTCTGCTCCCGCACGGCTCGCCGGCCGCTCCGGTAGGGCCTCGCTGCGGTGCGCGCTCCCAGGAATCCGACCCCGCCCGCAGTGTGGGCGCGTAGCCGAAGGGAGGACCGTGACCTTCGGATTCGCTCCGGCCTCGGCAGCGGCGTCGACGTCCGCTGCTTCCGCCAACCGCTTGCTCGAACCCGCGGAATGGGCCGCCGCCGGGATCCCACTCCTGCGCAACCCTCGTGAGATCGTCAGCGGACTGCACGCCCGTCACCACCCGCAGCCCGCGACCGCTGTCGTCGCCGTGCTCGACCCGGACGAGCGGCTGCGGGCGAGCGCCTCGTTCGTGCGCCGTCCGGCCCCGGCCGACGGCTGGATGTTCCGCAACACGCTCCTCGCGCAGTTGCGCCGGGTCATCCCGCACGACCTGCGCCGCCGCACGCCGGTGCGCACCGCGGTGCTGCTCTACTGCCGTGAGGGCGACGCCCGTTGGACGGAGGAGGACGGCGCGTGGATGTGGGGGCTGCGCGACGCGTGCACCCTGCACGGTCTGCGCTGCGGGGCGTACATCACGCTGACCCGCGACGGCTGGCAGGTCCTGGGCGAGGGCCGCGGCGGACGCCGCCCCCACTCGGCCTCGGCACCGGAGCCGTTCGCCACGTCGGAGGCACCGCCACCCATACCGCGCACCGGCGGCGCCTCCGAGGTACTGCGCCGCGCAGCGGCGGCACGCTGAGTCCCGGGCGGACTGTTCCCTGGCCATCCGGGCGGTCGGCCGGTCGGCCGCGGCCCCTCGCACGGCACACGACGACGGCTCGCACGGCACACGACAACGGCTGGGCGGGCAGCCTGAACAGCACCCGAACCTTGCCCTGGCCGAACCGTCCGCACGGCGGTCTGCCGCGGCAGCGGATCCGCTCCCCCGACCGCCGGGCCTCACGCGAGCGCGGTCTCCCGCCCTCCGGGCACGATGAACAGCCCGCCGTGCGGCGCCGCCGCAGCGGCGTCCGTAGTCACCCCCAGCGCCCTACCGGGCGCCGCGGCATCGCCTCAAACGCCCGCGCCCAGCACCGAGTTGATCCGCTGCGGGTCACCGCAGACGATCAGCAGGGCGCCGGCTCGGGAGTGAGCCGTGGACAGGGCACTCGCGGCTGCGTCCTCGGGACCGCCGTTGACGGCGACCACGACCACCGGACGCGACGCGGCACGGGCCGCGATGGTCACATCCGTGTAGAAGACGTCGTCACCGGCGTCGTGCTGGGCCCAGTAGGAGGTTTCACCGAAGGACAGCTCGTGGGCGGCCCACGGGTGCTGCTCCCCGGTCGTGATCACCAGCACGTCGCCGGGGGCACGACCGGAGTCCAGCAGCAGGTCCACAGCTTCCTCGGCGGCGTCGAGCGCCCCCTCCACGGAAGCCGGAATCAGCTGGATCTGCGGCGTGACCGGAGCGGCGGCACCGGCGGCGGGACCCGACGGAGCGGGCTTGGCGGCCACGTCGCGCGGCGTACGTTGCATCGGCGGCGCCGGCCGGAGAGGGCCGGGGCGACCGGGACGCGACGGAGCCGCGGGACGGGGGCCGGGTACGGGACGGGGGGTCGGCGCGGTGCGGCCGCTGGCCGGCGTGGCGCGGGGACCCTGGGCACTCTCGTGAATCTGAGGCTCCTCGGGAATGAGAGGCATGAGTTGATATTTATCAAACGTTGGTACGGCCCGCGTCGGCGGGTGGCGCATGTGTGCGAACGAAACCGTCAGAAATCGAAGCCGAGCTGACCCTCGATCTCCGGAACACTTCCGTCCGCCCAGTTGCGGACCTTCTTGAGGTGCCGCCACTGGGGCAGCGCATCAAGATACGCCCACGACAACCGGTGGTAGGGGGTGGGGCCCCGCTCCGCCAGTGCGGCCTTGTGCACGGGTGATGGATACCCGGCGTTGTCCGCAAAACCGAAGTCTGCATGGTCGATACCCAGTTCGGCCATCATTTTGTCGCGCTGGACCTTGGCGATCACCGAGGCCGCGGCGACCGCCACGCAGGACTGGTCGCCCTTGATCACCGTACGGACCCGCCAGGGCGCACCGAGGTAGTCGTGCTTGCCGTCGAGGATGACCGCGTCGGGACGGACCGGCAGTGCGTCCAGTGCACGCCCCGCCGCGAGCCGCAGCGCGGCCGTCATCCCCATGGCGTCTATCTCCTCGGGGGAGGCATGCCCGAGTGCGTACGACGTCACCCAGGTCCGCAGTTCCTCGGCGAGGACGGTACGTCGCTTGATGGTGAGCAGCTTCGAGTCCGTGAGCCCTTCGGGGGGACGGCGCAGTCCGGTGATCGCCGCGCAGACGGTGACGGGACCGGCCCACGCACCGCGCCCCACCTCGTCGATACCTGCAACGATCTTCGCTCCGGTCGTGGCTCGAAGGGAGCGCTCGACGGTGTGAGTAGGCGGTTCGTACGGCATGGCGCCCCTAGATTACGCCGCCCGGAACCGCCCGCGACACCCCAGTCCGCCGCGGCCCGCGAACAACCCGGCCCGGCATCGGCAGACCGGGGCGTCGGGCATCGTCCCGCCGCGGCGCGAAGCCCCCCGGCCACAGCCTCAGGAGCTGTGCGGCCGCAGCAGCGGAACCATCAACTGGTCGATCATCTCCTCGACTTCACGATCCTCCCATTCACAGCCGCACATTTTCGAGCGGTACATCATCATCGCCGGCACGGCGTCGAAGACATAAGAGTTCGCAGCCTCGGGGCGCACCTCACCACGCTCGATCCCCCGCTCGACGACCTCCCGCAACATCCTCATGGTCGGCTCCACGACGCCCTCGAAGATCACGCCGTGGAAGCGTTCGGCCTGCGTCGTGTCGCACTCGTGAATCACCGAGCGAAGTGCATGGCCAGGACGGGAGAACATGGCGTCACGAGCTCGCAGACACAGCGCCAGGAGATCCTCGCGCACGCCCCCTTCGTCCGGGGTGGCGTCGAACTGTGGCAGACCGGCGCGCAGGGCATCGGCGACAAGGTCCTCCTTGGACGGCCAACGCCGGTAGACCGCGGCCTTGCCGGTCTGGGCGCCGGCAGCGACACCCTCCATCGTCAAGCCGCTCCAGCCGACCGTGCTGAGTTGGTCCAGGGCGGCCTCGAGAATGGCGCGTTCGAGAACCGCGCCTCGGCGGCGGGCGACTGTCTGAGCGGGGGCGTCCGCCCAGCTGGGGGTAACCATCTGACTCTCTCCAACGAGCAGAGGAAGCGGGCATTCCGGGGATGGGGACACCGTCGGACGGCCACACAAGGGGGACGTGCCGCACGACGGCGTTGCGAGTGAACGCTTGCGTTCACTGTCGGGGACTCACTACCGTTGACGCGGCAGTGAACGCCAGCGTTCACTAACGCACTCGTGGGGGACCCATAGTGACAACCTCTCCATTGCTCCAAGATCAGAAGCCAGGTGCGGCACGTCGGGAGGGGCGCCCCGGCATCGCACTCACCGTCATCGCGGCCTGCCAACTCATGGTGGTACTCGACGCGACGATTGTGAACATCGCACTCCCGCATATTCAAGACGCGCTCAAGTTCAGCACCACCGACCTCACCTGGGTCGTCAGCTCCTACACCCTCACCTTCGGCGGCCTGCTGCTCCTCGGCGGCCGCGCCGGTGACATCCTCGGACGGCGCCGGGTCTTCATGACCGGCATCCTGCTTTTCACGTTCGCCTCGCTGCTCGGCGGTCTGGCCCAGGAGCCCTGGCAGTTGCTGGCCGCCCGGGTCCTGCAGGGCGTGGGAGGCGCGATCGCCTCGCCCACCTCGCTGGCACTCATCACCACCACGTTCCCCGAGGGCCCGGAGCGCAACCGGGCCTTCGGTGTCTTCGCCGCGGTCTCGGCGGGCGGTGGCGCCATCGGCCTGCTCGCGGGCGGCATGCTCACCGAGTGGCTCGACTGGCGCTGGGTGCTCTTCGTGAACGTGCCGATCGGCGTGCTGATAGCCGTGCTCACCCCGCTCTACATCAGCGAGTCCGAACGTCACACCGGCCGCTTCGACATCGCTGGTGCGGTGACCTCGACGGCGGGCATGGCGTCCCTGGTCTACGGCTTCATCCGCTCTGCGGACGAAGGCTGGCGGGACAGCCTCACCATCGGGTCCTTCGCCGCCGCTGTGGTACTGCTGCTGGCCTTCGCGATCATCGAGTCCCGGGCCAAGGAACCGATCACCCCGCTGCGGATGTTCGCCGACCGCAACCGCTCGGGCACGTATGTGATCATGCTGAGCCTGGCCGCGGCGATGTTCGGCATGTTCTTCTACATCGTGCTGTTCGTGCAGAACGTGCTCGGGTACAGCCCGATCGAGGCCGGGCTGGCCTTCCTGCCCGTCACGGTGGTGATCGCCCTCGGAGCGGGTCTGTCGCAGCGCTTCCTGCCGGTGCTGGGCCCCAAGCCGTTCATGCTCGTGGGCTCCGCGCTCGCGATGATCGGACTGGCCTGGCAGGCGCTCATCAGCTCCGACAGCACGTACGTCGGCGGGGTCCTCGGCCCGATGCTGGTGTTCGGCTTCGGCATGGGGCTGAACTTCGTCACGCTCACGCTCACCGCCGTTTCCGGTGTCGCTCCGCACGAGGCGGGTGCCGCGTCCGGGCTGCTCAACACGACACAGCAGGTGGGCGGATCGCTGGGCCTGTCCATCCTGACGACGGTCTTCGGCACGGCCACCAAGGACGAGGCGGAGAAACAGCTTCCGCAGTTCATGGCCGACGGGTCCGCGGAAGAGAAGGCGGAGTTCGCCAGGACCCAGCAGCTGCCCGCGCCGTGGGGGCACGAGGTGCTGGCCCAGGGCATCTCGACGGCCTTCATCCCGGCCGCCGCGATGGCCGTACTCGCCCTGGTCACGGCTTGGCTGGTCATCCGGGTCCGCAAGAGCGACCTGGAGGCACTCTCCGGCTCGGCCGGACCGGGGCTCGGCTGACGCGAGAGCGCCGCGAACCGGCCCCGGCGGTTCGTCTGCGGGCACGATGCAGGCCCGCCGGCGAGCACCGGGCCGGTTCGCCGCCGACTGCGGATGGCCAGGCAGCAGCAGGGAACGCACCAGCATGGGTGCCAGCGTGATCACCCATGCCCGTCCGGCAGCTCGCCGTTCTGGTCCGCTGGTGGGGCGCTGTTGCAGCGGATATCCGATACCAGCACAACGGGCGGCCGGTCACGGAGAGTTCCCGATGCGCACGGAGAGTTCCTGAAGGGGCGGTGAGCCCTGATCGTCAGACGGACGTGGGCACCCAGCCCGGAAGCCGCTCCGTCCGGTCCACCCACTCGGTGGGCGGTGTCCCCGCTTTCCCCGCGGCGACCACGCCGCCGACGATGGCGCACGTGGTGTCGACATCTCCGCCCACCTGGGCGGTCGTCCAGAATGCCTGCTCGTAGTCGCCGAGACTTCTCGCGGCCGACCAGAGCGCGAAGGGCACCGTGTCATGGGCGGTCGTACGCCGACCGCAGCCCAGTACGGCCGCGACCGTGCCGGGGTCGCCGTAGTCGAGCATGTCCCGGGCCCGGCGAAGCCCCGCGCCGACGGCGCTCTTGGGGACCAGGTCGATGACACCGTCGAGGAGGGCTTCGGCGGCGGGCGGTCCGTTGGGAGCGGCGGCGAAGGCGGCAGCCGCGGCGACGGCCATGGCCCCGACGACGCCCTCGCGGTGCTGGTGGGTGGTGTACGCCGAGATCTCCGCCTGATGGGTCGCCTGCTCCGGATCGTCCGCGTACCAGGCGCCCAGCGGGGCGATCCGCATCGCCGCGCCGTTGCCCCAGGAACCCTGCCCCTTGAAGAGCGCCGCGGCCAGTTCCCGCCAGTCGCCGCCCTCCCGGACGAGGCGCAGGAGGCGGTTGACCGCGGGGCCGTAGCCCCGGTCGAAGTCGTGGTGCTCTGCGAAGGACCGGGCCAAGGCGTCCTGGTCGATGCGCTGGTGGGCGGCCAGGACGGCGACGACCGAGCCGGCCATCTCCGTGTCGTCCGTCCACTGCCAAGGCCCGGGCGGCACCTCGCGGCGCTTCAGCAGCGGGTAGTTCACCGGCACGAAGTACTGGGAGCCGAGGGCGTCCCCGACGGACAGTCCGCGCAGGCAGGCCAGGGCGCGGTCCAAGCGCACGTCGGGGGAGGAATCAGCGGTCATCGCCCTGCCACTCTATCCGGTGATCCCGTACGGCTCGGGATCTCGCCAACGATCGAACGGCCGGTCGAGGGTGTACTTGCCGTCGTCCCCCAGAACGAGCATCCGCACCTCGCCGTTCCCGGGGTTCGACAATGACTCGAACTCCGACACCGTCCAGTGGAACCACCGCATGCAGAAGAGCCGCATGGCCAGGCCGTGGGTGACGATGAGGACGTTCGGCGGGTGGTCGGGGTCCTCGAAGCTGCGGAACAGGCTCTCCAGGAAGCCGCCGACCCGGTCGTAGACATCGGCGCCGGACTCGCCCTGGGCGAAGCGGTAGAAGAAGTGGCCGTACGCGTCCCGGTAGGCCTTCTGAAGGCGGACCTCGTCCCGGTCCTGCCAGTTGCCCCAGTCCTGCTCGCGCAGCCGGGGTTCCTCGCGCACCCGTATGAGTCCCGGTTCGAGGTGGAACGCTCGCAAGGTCTCGTGCGTACGACGGTACGGGGAGACGTACACGCTGACGTGCTCGTCGCCGAAGATCTCGCGCAACTGCTCGCCCGTGGCCTCCGCCTGCCGCCGGCCGCGCTCGGTCAGCGCCAGGGCGTGGTCGGGCTCACGCTCGTAGACGGAGTCATCAACATTGCCCGTCGACTCGCCGTGCCGGACAAGGACGATGCGCCGTGGTCGTGCCATGCCAAGACCCTAGATCGGGTGAGGGCCGGCAGAGCACTCCGGCCGCACCCATACAGCGTAGGTCACACCATTCCTGCACCACAGGTCACACTGATCGCACACCTGTCCGAGTCGGAACGGTCCGTCCGGGCCGTACGGCTGCACACAGCACCGCACCTCTGCGGCCACCCGCCCGCACCGTCGGGGCGCCCGACTGCGCGCGAGCTCAGACCGTCCAGCTCGGCTCCATGTCCACGACGTCCCCGGTGAGCGCCGCCACGTCCGCCTCCGTCTGAGCCCTCAGAGCGAGCCGCTCCACGCGTTCGGTGCGGTACTTGCCGTGTTCAGCGGCCGAGCGCCACATCGACAGCACCAGGAATTCGTTCCCCGGCGCCTCACCGAACAGCCCGCGCACCATGCCCGGCGAGCCGGCCATCGCCGGGTTCCAGACCTTCTCCTGCATCAGCACGAAGTGTTCGGCCCGCTCCTCGTGGATACGGCAGAGCGCCACCCGGAGCAGGTCGGCGTCGGTGAAGCGCGGTTCGAAACCGGTCTTCACGTCGAAGCGATAGTCGAACAGCCTCACCTGGGCGTCCTTGAACGTTCCCACCTGGGCCGACGCGAGCCGGTCGTGCGACCGTGCCATGAAGGAGTCGTAGAAGGCGCGGCTCTCCCAGAACGCGAAGATGTGCGCCACGTCCGGCCGTCCCCGGCTCCAGCCACCCCCCTGCCCGCGAAATCCCGGCTCCCCCAGAAGCCCCGCCCACTTCCGCTGCCCCCGCTCGAAACCGCGGCGGTCCACCACGGTGCAGCGAATCCACTTGACCAGCACCGCGCCATGGTAAGGCCCACGAGCGTGGCGTCGGTCACTCTCGGGTGGACCACTCCCCCACACGCGCACCCCCGTGCGTGGCAGGATGGACAAACGGTCATGAGGGCCCGGCAGTTGGGTCCGGCGGACGGGTCGGTACGGGGAAGGGGACTCTGGTGGACGGGCTCAACAAGGGGCTTCGCAAGGTCGAGATCGCGGTGCGGTGGGATCCGAGTCCGACGGGGCAGCCGTCCACCGACCTGGACCTGGTCGCGGCGACCTACCTGGCGGACGCTCCGCACGGCGACCCCGCGTACGTGGTGCACTTCGACAGCCGCTCGCCTGACGGCACCATCACCCTCAACAGGGACAGCAAGGACGGCCAGGGCTTCGGCTACGACGAAGTCATGACGCTGGAACTCGACCGGCTCGACGTCCGCTACG
Source organism: Streptomyces sp. NPDC029044 (assembly GCF_040637495.1). Classification (NCBI taxonomy): domain Bacteria; kingdom Bacillati; phylum Actinomycetota; class Actinomycetes; order Kitasatosporales; family Streptomycetaceae; genus Streptomyces; species Streptomyces sp. NPDC029044. The sequence continues at coordinate 5,620 of NZ_JBEZWN010000016.1, read as the reverse complement.
CGCGCGTGGTGGTCGGTGTCGTCATCCAGCAGCGTCCGGCGGAGCGCACCTTCGTCAGTGTGAGCAACCCCGGATTGCGTATCCGCGAGGGGTACACCGTCCTCACGGAGGACGACTTCGGGGGCGCCCTCGGGGCGACGGCGGCGACGGTCGCGGAGTTCACCCGGGAGGGCTCCGGCCCGTGGGACTTCCGGTCCGGCGTGCGTGGGTTCGAGGGCGATCCCGTGGACTTCACCAGCACGATGGGCGCGGCGCAGCGCCCCTGAGCCCGACACCGACGAGGCAGACAGAACGGCAGGGGCGCCGCCCGCGGGCGGCGCCCCTGCCGTCATCGGTTCAGGCGCCAGGCGTCAGCTCAGTCGCCAAGCGTCAGCTGCAACCGCTGGTCGAGCCGCAACCCTCGCAGATGTAGCAGGAACCGGCGCGCTGCATCTTCGTGCCGCAGGAGAAGCACAGCGGGGCGTCGGCCTGGATGCCCAGCTGCATCTCCACCAGTTCGGCACTGGTGTGGGCCTGCTGCGGGGCGGGCTTGACCGCCTCTTCGGCCTTCGGAGCGGTGACGGCCTTCAGCTCCTGGGCGCGCGGCGCCGACTGGGCCAGGCCCTCGACGTCGACCTCGTCCTCGGACGGCTCGTACGAACCGGTCTCCAGGTGACGCTGACGCTCCTCGGCGGAGTGGATGCCGAGCGCGGAGCGCGTCTCGAAGGGCAGGAAGTCCAGCGCCAGGCGGCGGAAGATGTAGTCGACGATCGACTGCGCCATCCGCACGTCCGGGTCGTCCGTCATGCCGGCCGGCTCGAAGCGCATGTTGGTGAACTTCGAGACGTACGTCTCCAGCGGCACGCCGTACTGGAGACCGACGGAGACCGCGATGGAGAAGGCGTCCATCATGCCCGCGAGGGTCGAGCCCTGCTTGGACATCTTGAGGAAGACCTCGCCGAGACCGTCGTCCGGGTAGCTGTTGGCCGTCATGTAGCCCTCGGCACCGCCGACGGTGAAGGACGTGGTGATGCCGGGACGTCCCTTCGGCAGGCGCTTGCGGACCGGGCGGTACTCGACGACCTTCTCGACCGCGGTGCGGATCGTGTCCTCGGTCTTCTCGGTGATCTCCGCCTTCTCCTTCTCCTTGGTCTTGGCGGAGAGGGGCTGGCCGACCTTGCAGTTGTCGCGGTAGATCGCGAGCGCCTTGACGCCGAGCTTCCAGGCCTCGAAGTAGATCTCCTCGACCTCCTCGACGGTCGCCGACTCAGGCATGTTGACCGTCTTGGAGATGGCACCGGAGATCCACGGCTGGATCGCGGCCATCATGCGGACGTGGCCCATCGGGGAGATGGCCCGCTCGCCCATGGCGCAGTCGAACACCTCGTAGTGCTCGGGCTTGAGGCCCGGGGCGTCGATCACATTGCCGTTATCGGCGATGTGGGCGACGATCGCCTCAATCTGCTCTTCCAGGTAGCCCAGGCGGCGCAGGGCCTGCGGCACGGTGCCGTTGACGATCTGCATCGAGCCGCCGCCGACCAGCTTCTTGAACTTGACCAGCGCGAGGTCGGGCTCGACACCGGTGGTGTCGCAGGACATCGCCAGGCCGATGGTGCCGGTCGGCGCGAGCACGGACGCCTGCGAGTTACGGAAACCGTTCTTCTCACCGATGCGGAGCACGTCGCCCCAGGCCTCGCTGGCTGCGGCCCACACCGGGGTGTCCAGGTCGTCCATGCGGACGGCCTTGTCGTTGGCGTCCGAGTGCTGCTTCATGACGCGCTTGTGGGCGTCGGCGTTGCGGGCGTAGCCGTCGTACGGGCCGACGACCGAGGCGAGTTCGGCGGAGCGCCGGTACGCCGTGCCCGTCATCAGGGACGTGATGGCACCGGCGAGGGCGCGGCCGCCGTCGGAGTCGTAGGCGTGGCCGGTGGCCATCAGCAGGGCGCCGAGGTTGGCGTAGCCGATGCCGAGCTGGCGGAACGCCCGCGTGTTCTCGCCGATCTTCTGCGTCGGGAAGTCCGCGAAGCAGATCGAGATGTCCATCGCGGTGATGACCAGCTCGACGACCTTCTGGAAGCGCTCGGCCTCGAAGGACTGGTTGCCCTTGCCGTCGTCCTTCAGGAACTTCATCAGGTTCAGCGAGGCCAGGTTGCAGGACGTGTTGTCCAGGTGCATGTACTCGCTGCACGGGTTCGACGCGGTGATCCGGCCGGACTCGGGGCAGGTGTGCCAGTTGTTGATGACGCCGTCGTACTGGATGCCGGGGTCGGCGCAGGCCCAGGCGGCCTCGGCGATCCGGCGGAAGAGCGCCTTGGCGTCGACCTCCTCGATCACCTCGCCCGTCATCCGCCCGCGCAGGCCGAACTTGCCGCCCTGCTCGACGGCCTGCATGAACTCGTCGTTCACCCGGACCGAGTTGTTGGCGTTCTGGTACTGGACGGACGTGATGTCGTCGCCGCCCAGGTCCATGTCGTAGCCGGCGTCGCGCAGGACGCGGATCTTTTCCTCTTCCTTGACCTTGGTCTCGATGAAGTCCTCGATGTCCGGGTGGTCCACATCGAGGACGACCATCTTGGCGGCGCGGCGGGTGGCGCCACCGGACTTGATCGTTCCTGCGGAGGCGTCGGCGCCGCGCATGAAGGAGACCGGGCCGGAGGCATTGCCGCCGGAGGACAGCAGCTCCTTGGAGGAGCGGATCCGGGAGAGGTTCAGGCCGGCACCGGAGCCGCCCTTGAAGATCATGCCCTCTTCCTTGTACCAGTCGAGGATCGACTCCATGGAGTCGTCGACGGACAGGATGAAGCAGGCGGAGACCTGCTGGGGCTGCGGCGTGCCCACGTTGAACCACACGGGGCTGTTGAAGCTGAAGATCTGGTGCAGGAGGGCGTAGGCCAGCTCGTGCTCGAAGATCTCGGCGTCGGCGGGCGAGGCGAAGTACTTGTAGTCCTCGCCGGCCTTCCGGTACGTCTTCACGATGCGGTCGATCAGCTGCTTGAGGCTGGTCTCGCGCTGCGGGGTGCCCACGGCACCGCGGAAGTACTTGCTGGTGACGATGTTGACCGCGTTCACCGACCAGAAGTCGGGGAACTCGACGCCGCGCTGCTCGAAGTTGACCGAGCCGTCGCGCCAGTTGGTCATGACGACGTCACGACGCTCCCAGGCCACCTCGTCGTAGGGGTGGACCCCAGGGGTGGTGTGGATGCGCTCGACACGCAGGCCCTTGCTCGCCTTGGGGCTCTTGGCGCGGGAACTCCGTGCCGGACCGCTCGCCGTCTCTGTCATGCCGCCTCCCTGTACGGGCGAAAACGCCCTGAAGTGCCCCGTTGTTCCCGTGGCACGGTGTTCTGTCTGGTGTTGCGGGCAGCCACTCAGTCGCCCGCAACAGGTCTTCTCGCCGCCGCCCGGCCGGGCCCGGAGCTGCCTTCCGGGTCCGGCCCACCGGTCAGTCGGCGGCGCCGGCGGGCTGGGGGACCTGTTCCGCCCCTCCGGACCCGCGGTCGTCTTCCTGGCTCCCCGCAGCCGTGTCCTCGCGGTCGCCGTCGTCCGCGCCGGGGTGCCCCGTCTGCGTCCTGAGCTCCTCGATGGCCGCCTCGAAGTCGTCCAGAGAATCAAAGGCCCGGTAGACGGAGGCGAAGCGCAGGTAGGCGACGAGGTCGAGCTCCTGCAACGGGCCGAGTATGGCCAGCCCCACGTCGTGGGTGGTCAGCTCGGCGCTTCCGGTCGCTCGCACCGCCTCCTCGACCCGCTGGCCGAGCTGGGCCAGCGCGTCCTCGGTGACGGGCCGCCCCTGGCACGCTTTGCGCACGCCATTGATGATCTTCGTGCGACTGAAGGGCTCGGTGACTCCGGACCGCTTCACCACCATGAGCGAGCACGTCTCCACGGTCGTGAAACGACGGGAGCAGTCAGGGCACTGGCGGCGCCTGCGGATCGACGTGCCGTCGTCGGTCGTACGACTGTCGACGACACGGCTGTCGGGGTGCCTGCAGAAGGGGCAGTGCATGAATTCCCAACCCTCCTCACAGCAGACTCAATAGCCTCGCTGGGCGTCTTGCGCCCCACGAAGCAGCCCCAAGCATAGGCGATGACCATGAGCCTCGAGACCCGGGGGACCACAACTTCTGGGCTGCTGCCGCAATCCAACCACTAGATGTGGGGATTGGCTCATACATCCAGGCCGTTGCCGCGTGTCGCGCGCGTAGGCGCAGGTGACGTGCGGCGGTCGAGTCGCACCGACCCCGCGGACCTCCGGAGGCACAGCCGTCGACGGCTCCGTCCGGGACCCATCCGCATCCGTTCAGGCACAGCCGTATCGCCGCGGCACATGCGGAGATACCGTGGGCGCCGCGGGGAGGGGACGTGGGACTCCCGCACAGATGAGGGCTGGTCCCAGGGCAGGGGTATGCCGGATGGCAGACTGGGGCACCAGTCCACGAGGCGATCACCCCGGCGGTGAAGAGTACAGCAATGGGCCCTTTTGCCCGCCAGGTGGCGCGGCCGCCAATACACCCGGACACATGATCGCGTCCGGTGATTCGCGATTTTTCACTCGAACGTGTGTTTGGCGCAACCTTTCGAAAGCAACTACCGTTGTCCAGCAGGGAGACCATCGAGAGGGGCCGACGTGACCACCACCGCAGACAGTGCCGCCATCGCTGCCCAGGACCGCTCCCAGGGCCGACTGGAGCCGGTGCATGCGATGAACGAAGCCACGAACCCTGAGGGGCACAAGCGCTCCCTGCCGGGCCGACCTCCGGGCATCCGGGCGGACAGCTCCGGACTCACCGATCGCCAACGCCGCGTGATCGAGGTCATCAGGGACTCCGTGCAGCGACGGGGATACCCGCCGTCGATGCGAGAGATCGGGCAGGCCGTCGGCCTCTCCAGCACCTCCTCCGTCGCGCACCAGCTGATGGCCCTGGAGCGCAAGGGCTTCCTGCGCCGGGACCCGCACCGCCCGCGCGCCTACGAGGTGCGCGGTTCCGACCAGGCCGCCTCGGTACAGCCCACGGACACGGCGGGCAAGCCGGCCGCGTCGTACGTGCCGCTGGTCGGCCGGATCGCCGCCGGTGGCCCCATCCTCGCCGAGGAATCCGTCGAGGACGTCTTCCCTCTCCCCCGCCAGCTCGTCGGCGACGGTGAGCTGTTCGTCCTGAAGGTCGTCGGTGACTCGATGATCGAGGCCGCGATCTGCGACGGCGACTGGGTCACGGTGCGCCGCCAGCCAGTCGCCGAGAACGGCGACATCGTGGCCGCGATGCTCGACGGCGAAGCCACCGTCAAGCGCTTCAAGCGCGAGGACGGCCACGTCTGGCTCCTGCCGCACAACGCGGCCTACGAGCCGATCCCCGGCGACGACGCGACCATCCTGGGCAAGGTGGTGGCCGTACTGCGGCGCGTCTGACACCGCGCACCGCGTCGGGTGGGCCCTTCGGGCCCGCCCCCTGACCGGGCCCCGGGACCTCTGCGCCGGTTCCGGGGCCCTGCGCTGTCCGGGGCCGGTTGTCGGACCCGGGTGGGCTTCGCCAGAGGCGTGAGTTGTGGGGGCGGGCGCTCCACGCGGTCCTGGATCCACTTGCGCTGCTTGGGGTCCTGGATGTGCATGAACTCGATGCCGGTGGTGCGGCAGTACGAGTCGCGC
>NZ_JBEZWN010000015.1:0-132011 GCF_040637495.1 Streptomyces sp. NPDC029044 | reverse complement strand
GTGCCCTTCGACATCGCCGCCCTCATCGGCTGCGGGGTGACCACCGGCCTCGGAGCCGCGCTCAACACGGCGGACCTGGAGGCCGGTTCGTCGGCCTCGGGCTCAGTGACCTTCACCGGCTCCGTACCCGTCGCGCTGTGGCGGGCGGCCCAGTTCTCCAGGGCCGTACGGCACGCGTGGTCGAGGTGGTGCAGGCCGGAGAGGTCCAGCTCGACCGGGCGGTCCTGCGGCAGGCTCTCCAGGCTGTCGAGGATCTTCGGCAGCCGCAGGAAGGTCGCGTTGCCCGACAGGTACGCCTGGATCGGGCCTGCGCCCTTGTCGATGATCTCCATCTTGACGTGCGAGGCCTCCCAGGCGGTCTTGACGACCGACAGGGCCAGACCGATGAGGACGCCCTCGAACATGTTCACCGCGACGATCGACACGGCGGTGACGATCAGGATGAGCGCCTCGCCCTTGTGGGCCCGCCACAGCGCCGTGATCTGGCCGAACGGGATCAGTTTCCAGCCGGCGTGCACGAGGATGCCGGCGAGGGCGGGGATCGGGATCAGGGCCAGGGCCCAGGGCATCGCGGCGGCGAACAGCAGCAGCCACACGCCGTGCAGCACCCGGGACGCCTTGGTCTTGGCGCCCGCGTTGACGTTGGCGGAGCTGCGCACGATGACGGCGGTCATCGGCAGCGCGCCGAGCAGACCGCACAGGGTGTTGCCCGCGCCCTGGGCGATCATCTCCTTGTTGTACTCGGTGCGCGGACCGTTGTGCAGCCGGTCCACGGCGGCCGCGCTGAACAGGCTCTCCGCGGAGGCGATCAGCGCGAAGGCGATGATGGTGCCCCAGATGGCCGGGTTCGCCAGTTCGCCGAAGGCCCCGGCCCCGGGCGGCTGGATGACGCCCAGCAGACCCTCCACCTGGACGGTGGCGACCGGCAGGCTGAAGGCGAGCGTGGCGACCGTGGCCAGGACGACCGCTGCGAGGGCGCCGGGCACGGTCTGGACCGCCTTGGGCATCTTCTTCCAGAACACGATGACGGCGATGGTGCCCGCGCCGATCGCCAGGGAGATCAGGGCCTTGGGGCTGCCGAGCGTGTCGGCGAACATCCCGGGCAGGCCGGCGATCTTGCCGAGTCCGGACTCCGGTGCCTTCAGGCCTGCCGCCGCATAGATCTGCCCGGCGATGATCACCAGGCCGATGCCGCAGAGCATGCCCTCGACGACGGATACGGATATCGCCCGGAACCAGCGGCCGATCCCCAGGAAGCCCATGGCGAGCTGGAGCAGGCCGGCGAGCAGCACGATCACGCCGAGCGTGGCCACGCCGAACTGGCTGACGGCCTCGAAGACCAACACGGTGAGCCCGGCGGCGGGACCGGACACCTGAAGGCTGCTGCCGCGCATCAGCCCGGTGACGAGCCCGCCCACGATGCCGGTGATGAGGCCCAGTTCGGCGGGGACACCGGAGGCGACCGCCACGCCGACGCACAGCGGGACCGCGACCAGGAAGACGACGATCGAGGCGAGGAAGTCCTGCTTCAGATGAGGGAACTTGGTCATGGTCGCCCTCACACCTTCTCGAAGGAGTCGGTGTCCGCGCGGTGTTCCCGCACGGTTCCGGTGTGCACCTCGTAGAACCAGGCGTGCAGCCGGAGCCGGCCGTCCGTCAGACGGCTCTCCACGCAGGGGAAGGAGCGCAGCCGCTCCACCTGGGCGAGGACGTGGTTCTGCACGGCTTCGGTGACCGTCTTGTCGGTCGGGTCCGCGCACTTGGGCTCGTCACAGGCGTGCGCCAGCCAGTCGCGCACGGCGGGCACGCCGGAGAGGTCGTCGCCGCGCACCACCGCGCCCACGGCGCCGCAGTGCGAGTGGCCGCAGACCACGATCTCCTTGACGCCGAGGACCTCCACGGCGTACTCGATCGTGGCCGCCTCCGAGGTGGGGTGCTCGAAGGAGTGCGGGGGAACGACGTTGCCCGCGGTGCGCAGCTCGAAGAGCTCGCCGGGACGGGCGCCCGTGATCAGGGCCGGTACGACCCTGGAGTCGGAGCAGGTGATGAACAGGACGTCGGGGGACTGGCCCTCGGCGAGGTGGGCGAACTCCTCAGGGCGCTGTCCGAAGGTGCGGGCGTTGTCGATGAGGGGTTGCATGAGTGTGGTGACTCCTCCTGGCGCGCAGTGGGGGCGCGTCGGACGGGCATGACAGAGGGTGGGGGGAACTGCGTTGCCGCTCAGCAGCGGAAGACCTGCAGTGCTGCCGGGGTGTGCGACGTCGAGGATCTCGACGCGCGGTGATGTGCGGCGCCGGGTCTGACCGGTTCCCGTTCCGTCGGCTGGATGTGCCGCCGCAAGGGCCGTTCGGGCGCCGAGGGCGCCGAATCGGCGGTGTGGGACCGGTCACGGGTCCGCAGGGGACCGGTCGGGTCCCCGTGGTGTCCGGCGCGACAGCCGGCCATCTCGTCGCGCAGAGCCTTCCCGGGTGACTTGTGTCCGGGACGCGAGGACTTGCCGGAAGGCTTGGTTCCGGGCTGAGTGTTGGCCTCGGTTTGACTGTGCGTGTGCGCGGATGCGAAGGACGCGGTCGGTGCGAAGAACTGAAGGGCGAGCAGGACGGCGGCGAGGAGCGAAACCACGGTCCGTGCCGTCGTACCTCGGTACATGCGCCCCCCTTCAGGTGCTGTCCACGTCTAGTGCGGACCAACGGATGGTCAACGGCTGGTCAAGAAACACGTTAACCCTGCAAGGTCGTTTGCAGGGTTAACTTAACGTTTCAAGCTGAAGAGAGCCTGAAAACCGCGGGTGGACTGGCTTGAACAGGCCCTTCCCCTCGGGCGGTTGGCACGGTATTGGGGGTTGTCGTTACCGGTGGTTCGCCAGCTTGGCCGCGTCGCGGGCGAGAGCGGTGAGCCGGGAGATGGCCCGGAAGTACTTCTTGCGGTAGCCGCCGTTCAGCATCTCGTCGCTGAACAGCTGGTCGAAGGGCATGCCGGAGGCCAGCACGGGCACCTCGCGGTCGTACAGCCGGTCCGCCAGGACGACCAGTCTGAGGGCCGTCGACTGGTCGGGAACCGGCCGCACACCGGTGAGGCACACGGCCCGGATCCCGTCGGTCAGAGCGCCGTACCGGCTGGGGTGGACGCGGGCCAGGTGCTCCAGGAGGGGCGAGAACGCGTCGAGGGAGGCGCCCTCGGTCGCGTGCGCCACCCCGGTCACCTCTTCGTCGGAGTACGGCGGCGGCGCCTCGGGCAGGCCGCGGTGCCGGTAGTCCTCACCGTCGATGCGCAGGGCCTGGAAGTGGGCCGAGAGGCCCTGGATCTCGCGCAGGAAGTCGGCCGCCGCGAACCGGCCCTCGCCGAGCTTGCCGGGCAGCGTGTTGGAGGTGGCGGCGAGGGCCACGCCCGCGTCGACCAGCTTGCCGAGCAGGGTGGACACCAGGACGGTGTCGCCCGGGTCGTCGAGCTCGAACTCGTCGATGCACAGCAGGCGGTGACCGGACAGCGTCCGGACGGTCTGCTGGAACCCGAGGGCACCGACCAGGTTGGTCAGCTCCACGAACGTGCCGAAGGCCTTCAGGCCGGGGTCGGCCGGGGCGGCGTGCCACAGGGACGCCAGCAGGTGGGTCTTGCCCACGCCGTAGCCGCCGTCGAGGTAGACGCCGCGCGGGCCGGCGGGCGCCTTCTTCGGCGCCTTGCCGAAACCGAACAGCCGCCGCTTGCCGGAGCCTTCTGCCGCCGGGCCGAGGCCCGCCGCGAAACCCTCCAGGACCCGGACCGCCTCGGTCTGGCTGGGCTGGTTCGGGTCGGGGATGTACGTGCTGAAGCGGACCGAGTCGAACCGCGGCGGCGGCACCATCTCGGCGACCAGCCGGTCCGCGGGGACGTGCGGCTCACGGGCGCACAGGGACAGCGGGGCCGGGTCGGTCATGGGGCCGCTTCCGGAGGAGGCCAGGGGAGAGGACACGGTTCACCATGCTACGGCGCGTGGAACACTGCACGGCATGCGACGTCTGTTCCCTGTGACCGATGAAACAGCAGCTCCGGCGGGTGGTGCGTCCGGCGGGGGCGCCGGGCGGGAGTGGAGCCTGGACGAGCTGGCCGCCGCGTACGCCTATCCCGGGCCGGGGCCCGGCGGCCCGGCGCCGTGGCTGCGCGCCAACATGGTGTCCACGCTGGACGGGGCCGCCCAGCACGAGGGCCGTTCGCAGCCCATCTCCAGCCCCACCGACATGCGGATCTTCGGCACGCTGCGGGCACTCGCGGACGTCGTGGTCGTCGGCGCGGAGACGGTACGCAAGGAGGGGTACCGGCCGGCACGCGCGCGTGCGGACTTCGCGGCGATGCGGGAGGCGGCCGGGCAGTCGCCCGCACCCGCGATCGCCGTGGTCACCGCCGGCCTCGACCTGGACTTCTCGCTGCCGCTGTTCACCTCTCCCCTGGTGCCCACCCTGATCCTCACGGGCGCCTCGGCCGACCCGGACCGGGTCGCCGCCGCCGAGCGGGCGGGCGCCCGGGTGGTGAATGCCGGAGACGGCATCGGCGTGGACCCCGCCCGCGCCGTCCGGGCGCTCACCGACCTCGGTCACACCCGGCTGCTCACCGAGGGCGGCCCGCGGCTGCTCGGGCAGATCGTCGCGGCCGGCGTGCTCGACGAGCTGTGCCTGACCGTCGCCCCGATGCTCACGGCGGGTGAGGCGCAGCGCATCGCCGGAGGACCCGGGGTCACCGTCCCGCACCGTTTCGGGCTGGTGTCGATGCTGGAGGAGGACGGCTTCCTGTTCACGCGGTACGCGCGGACCCGGCCGGCGTACTGAAACGCGGGGGCCGGGGTACAAGGTGTCGGCGGCCAGGAAGGCCGACCGGCCGGTACGTCCGGAAGCGGGGGGAAACACCGCCGTTGGTCCGTTCATCGGTGGAATATGCCGTTCCGTTTGAATTTCGAAGGGCACACTGGATCCGGCAGTACCCGTGCGAACGCGGGGCAGGATGGTTTCCGCAGGGCCCGGTGCGGCCCGCGAAGGAGTGGGGCCTCGGGCCCCGGAGCAGAAGGGGCGCCTGGTGTTCACGAGCGTATTGATGATCGAGAAGGCGCTGACGTCCGCCGACGTGGAGTTCGTCACCACCTTGCACGGGGAGGAGCAGGTCACCTTCCAGGTGCTGCTCCAGCCACGCGGTGAGCAGGCCGACCGCCTGCTGCGGGCCATCGACGACGTCGCGCTCGGCGAGCTCGACGAGGCCGTCCGCGAGGGCGAGACGCCCGAGGGGGAGGAGGCGCTGAGCGTGGGGCAGCGGGCGCTGGAGGTGTCACTCGCCGCGTTGCGTTCCTCGGGCAGCCCCGCCGAGGGGCGGCTGATCGAGGACCATCCGCTGGACGCGCTGAAGTCGCTGGTGGAGGAGGCCGGGGCCGACGAGGTCATCGTGCTGACCGATCCCCACTACGTGGAGGAGTTCTTCCACCGGGACTGGGCCTCCCGGGCCCGGCACAAGGTGGGGGTGCCGGTGCTGAAGCTGTTCTCGCACAGCAAGGCGTAGGGGCGGATCGCGGGGTTCGCCCGGTGCGGGCCGTTCGTGGCCGCTCGCGCCCACACGGCGGAGCCGTACATCGATACAGCCCCGCGCCCCTGATGGGCAGGCCGGCCCTGCGCACGCAATAGGCTTGGCCCCGCTAACCCTCGTCACCCGAACTTGGAGACACGCATGGCAGCCGGCCTTCCTCCCGCCATGGACCGACCGCACTTCATCGGGATCGGTGGGGCCGGAATGTCGGGGATCGCGAAGATCCTCGCGCAGCGCGGGGCCGTCGTGGCCGGCAGCGACGCCAAGGAGTCGGCCACGGCCGAGGCGCTGCGGGCGCTGGGGGCGACCGTGCACATCGGGCACGCCGCGGAGCACCTCGCCGACGACGCCAGCTGTGTGGTCGTGTCGTCGGCGATCCGGCAGGACAACCCCGAGCTGGCCCGCGCGGCCGAGCTGGGCGTCCCCGTCGTCCACCGGTCCGACGCGCTCGCCGCGCTGATGGACGGGCTGCGGCCGATCGCCGTCGCCGGTACGCACGGCAAGACGACCACGACGTCGATGCTGGCCGTGGCGCTGAGCGAGCTGGGCCTGAAGCCCTCGTACGCGATCGGCGGGGACCTGGACGCGCCGGGCTCCAACGCGCTGCACGGCGAAGGCGAGATCTTCGTCGCCGAGGCGGACGAATCGGACCGCAGCTTCCACAAGTACGCCCCCGACGTCGCGATCATCCTGAACGTCGAACTCGACCACCACGCCAACTACGCGTCGATGGACGAGATCTACGCCTCGTTCGAGACGTTCGTGGACCGCATCACCGACGGCGGCACGCTGGTGATCGCCGCCGACCACGACGGCGCCCGGGAGCTGACCCGCCGCGTCGCCGGGCGCGGCGTGCGCGTGGTGACGTACGGCGAGTCCGAGGACGCGAGCGTGCGCATCCTGTCGGTCGTTCCGCAGGGACTGAAGAGCGAGGTCACCGTGGTGCTGGAGGGACAGGAGCTGACCTTCGCGGTCTCCGTCCCCGGCCGGCACTACGCGCACAACGCGGTCGCCGCGCTGGCGGCGGGCGTGGCCCTCGGCGTCCCCGCGGCCGAGCTGGCCCCGGCGATCGCCGCCTACACGGGCGTGAAACGGCGGCTCCAGCTGAAGGGCGAGGCCGCGGGCGTGCAGGTCATCGACTCCTACGCGCACCACCCCACCGAGATGACCGCCGACCTGGAGGCCATGCGCGCCGCGGCCGGTGACGCCCGGATCCTGGTCGTCTTCCAGCCCCACCTCTTCTCGCGGACCCAGGAGCTCGGCAAGGAGATGGGCCAGTCCCTGGCCCTCGCGGACGCCTCCGTCGTGCTGGACATCTACCCGGCGCGCGAGGACCCGATCCCCGGCGTGACGAGCGAGCTGATCATCGAGGCGGCCCGGGCGGCGGGCGCGGACGTGACGCCGGTGCACGACAAGGCGGACGTCCCGTCGGTCGTCGCGGGAATGGCGAAGCCGGGTGATCTCGTTCTCACCATGGGAGCGGGCGACGTCACCGACCTCGGCCCGCAGATCCTGGACCGTCTGTCGAACTGAGGGGCTGGAAGCTCATGGCGTACGACGTCGAGAAGCCGGACGAGCAGTGGCGCGCGGAGCTGAGCCCGGGCGAGTACGCGGTCCTGCGGCAGGCGGCCACCGAGCCGGCCTTCACCGGTGAGTACACCGACACCAAGACCCGGGGCGTCTACTCCTGCCGGGCCTGCGGCGCGGACCTGTTCACCTCGGAGACCAAGTTCGAGTCGCACTGCGGCTGGCCGTCCTTCTTCGACCCCAAGGACACCGACGCGGTGGAGCTGATCGAGGACCGGTCGCACGGCATGGTGCGGACCGAGGTGCGGTGCGCCCGGTGCGGCTCGCACCTCGGGCACGTGTTCGCGGGCGAGGGGTATCCGACGCCCACGGACCAGCGCTACTGCATCAACTCCATCGCCCTGCGGCTGGCCCCCGAGCAGGGCTGAGGCCGGCTTCAGCGGATCCGGCACTCCTGCTGGGTGAGGCGCTTGGTGTCCCCCGCGGTGCGCCTGCACAGCACCCGGGGTTCGGAGGTGCCGTCATGGGCACGGCGGACCTCCTTCAGGACGATGCTGTGGCCCGTGCGGTCGCCGTAGAGCGGGGCGCCGGTGAAGTCGATGGTGCCGGTGGCCATGCCCTCGATCTTGACGCTGCGCAGGTTCACCCAGGTCGAGGCGCGGCTCTGCGGCCGGTCGCCGCGGGTGGCCGCCCAGAACAGGGCGCGGGTCGCGTCGTGGGCGAGGGCGGTCTGGCCGCTGGCCAGGGCCGGGCTGCCGGAGTGCAGGCGCCGGCCCCGCAGCCCCGGCAGGTGCTGGGCGGCGTCCTGGTAGAAGGCCGTGCCGGTGGCGGCCTTCTCCAGCTCCGCGAGGGCCGCGTGGTACAGGGTGACCTCCGGCGCGACGGAGTGGCCGCCGCCGGCGAAGTCGGCCTTGGACAGGTCGTCGCCGGTGAGGATGGCCAGCGGTTTCCCGGCGCAGCCCGGTTCGGTGCCCAGCTGGGTCATCAGGGGGTCGATGTCCTCCACCCGGCCCGCGAAGTAGATCACGGACGGGATCCGGCCGCCCCGGCAGATCTCCTGGGCGTGCGAACGGAGTTCGGGCTTGCCGCCGCTGAGGGTGTAGCGGCGCTGCGGCAGCGGGGTGAAGCCCTGGCGTCCCAGCATCCCCTGGCCGTAGCGCGCCTGCTCGTCGGTGTAGAGGTCGTCGGTCCTCGCCGTGTCACGGGCCAGGACGAGGGCGTACTGCCGCCGGTCCGGTCTGCGCAACTGGGCGGCGATCAGGCCGAGTTGCTTCGTCTGCCACTCGTCCGTGGCGGCCAGGCTGAACCAGTTGGCGAACTCGCGGGGCAGGTAGGTGGCGGAGTTCGTGCCCGAGACGACCGGCAGGCCGGCTTCCATCAGGGTGCGGGTCGTCGCCCGGCTCGACTTCAGGTCGCGGCCGGTGCCGACGACCCCCACCACGGTCGGGTCGTGGGCGGCGTACGCGGCGATGGCCTTCGCCATCTCCTCCTGGTGGCCCAGGTCCACGCCGCCGTTGGCGATCAGGACGCGCAGCTTCACGCTGGAGTTCTCGTTGATGACGGCCTGCGCCAGATACACGCCGGCCAGTTCCTCGGCGCCCTTCACCAGGGAGGAGCCGGCCGAGGTGTCGGCGCTGAGCGGCCCGGCGTAGACGACGGTGACGTACTTCCCGGCGTGCCGCGCGACGACGTCGGCGTTCTGCCGGGATATGCGGTCCTCCAGGTCGGCCACCGTCCAGGGCGTCTCGTCGCCGGCCGTGAGCGCCCTGACGCCGTCCTCGCCGCGCTCGGGCGCGGGCAGCCAGTCGGCGAAGCGGACCTCGTCCGTCGCCACGCCGATGCACTCCGTGCGGCCGTCGGGTCCCTGCTCGCGCCGGGAGTCGCGGTTGGCGGTGAGCACCGACGCCGAGCAGTAGCGGTCGTTCAGGGAGTCGGCCCGCATGACGGTCCCCGCGGACAGCAGGGCGATCACCAGGACCAGGGTGTGCAGGGCCCACACCAGCCGGGCGAGCGTCGGCCGCGCGGAGGCACGCAGATGGTGGCGGCCCTCCTCGACCGGGCCCAGCTGGTCGTGCGGCAGCGGGATCTTCATCACCCACGGCAGGACGGAGCGTTCCCGGCTGGGTGACTGCTCGGCGCGCAGGTTGCGGCCCCACTCCCGGTACCAGGTGCGCAGCCGGACGCCGAACGTGGGCGGCGCCGTCTCCGGGGCGGGGGCCGTCCGGACGACGCTGCGCTCCAGGCGCGGCACGTCGTCCGTGCGCACCGCGGCGACCACGAGCAGCGGGTCGAGCTCGCTGCGCCGGCTGCGGACGTCGCTGACGGCCCGGATCAGCTCGATGCCGCCGTTGCGGTCGTCCGCGTGCGGCAGGAACAGCATCGGCGGCCGCGGCCGTTTGAAGCCGCGCAGGTCCCAGCTCCAGCGGCGGTGGTTGTCCCGCAGGTCCTCGCGCAGCGCCAGCACGCACAACTGGAGGTGGAAGTCGCCGCCCGCCCTGAGCGCCTCGGCCACGTCGTAGGCCCGGGCCGCGATCGCCTTCCAGGAGCGCACCGGCCGCAGCAGCGACACCTCGGTGGACTCCTCATGGTCCGCCGCCCGCAGGAACGTCGTCGTCATGAACCAGCGGCTCTCCCGGCGCAGCCACAGGAAGATCGGGGCCCGGCCCGGCAGGACGTAGTTGAGGACGGTCAGCAGCAGCAGGAAGACCAGCCCGGCGCCCACCGCCACGTACCACTCGCTGCGGGCGAGGAGCGCGGCGAGCACGGTCACGAGGCTCGCCGGAAGGATGTGCGCCATGTCGAACAGCGGCAGGCCCGAACGCCAGCGGGCGGTGTTCTTCGGCCGCCAGCTCTGCTGCGCCAGCTCGTTGAGCAGTCGCTGCCGCTGGTCCTGCCCGGCCTCGGGGCTGCCCGGGGCGGGCGCCGGCCAGCTGTCGCCGAGGGCCGCGACGGCGTCGTCGATGGCGTGCACCAGCCGCAGCCGGGGGAAGGCGTAGCGCCGGTAGACCGCCTTCGGGCCGCCCCACCTGCGCGGGTCGCTCAGCGCCCGCACCAGGGCGGCGGCCCTGCGCACCTCCGTGCTGCCCTCGTAGGAGTCCTGGACCACCGCGCAGCGCGTGCCGTGCGCCTCCTGGCCCGCGTACAGCTGCCGGACCAGCCCGGCCACCGCGTCGTCGTCCCCGTCCTCCTGCGCGTGCACGACGAACACCGGCATCGGCGGTTCGGTGCTCCGGCGGAAGTCCTGGATGAGGATCTCGAGCTGGTTCTGGAGGTGGCGCCCGGCGTCGCTCTCCGGCATGCCGTCATGGCCCCCAGGGCAGTCGGGCGGCGTGCGATCGGCGTTCACCATGGGCAACCCCCGTTTACCTTCGGTGACTTACGAGGTTAACCGGTGCCGATGGGGTGCGAGTGGGTGATGCACGAACTCTTGTTCCGCCCGGGGCGTTGACGCCGCCGGCCCGGATCGCCACACTGGCTGACTACGTAGTCAAGCAAGGCCTTTCCCCAGGCGCCTGGGCCTTTCCTCAGGCACCTGCATGCATGACTACGTAGTCATCTCGCCCGATCCCTGGGAGCCCTCATGACGACGACCGGAGCCGCCGGTGGGCGACGCCGCCGCGGGCCGGGCATGACGGAGGTCGCCCGGGCCGCCGGGGTGTCGCAGAAGACCGTCTCGCGGGTCGTCAACGGCGAACCGCACGTCAGCCCCGAGGTGCGCGACCGCGTGCTGAAGGCCGTCCGCGACCTGGACTACCGTCCCAACACCGCGGCACGGGCCCTGCTCCTGGGCCGCTACCGGCGCATCGGCGTGGTCTCCCTGGGCAGTTCCCTCTACGGTCCCTCGACGCTGCTCATCGCCCTGGAGCGGGCGATGCAGCGGGCCGGCTACTCCGTGGCCCTCGCCAGCACCCTGGAGGGGCAGCGGGTCTCGGTCGCCGTGGACGCGCTGCTGGAGCAGGGCGTGGACGGGATCGTGCTGTCCGAGCCGATCGACGACGGCCCCCCGCTGCGGCTCACCGCGGACGTGCCCGTCGTCAGCCTCGGGGAAGGCGTCGAACTGGAGCCGGGCGCCGGGGCGCTGGTCGGTGCCGACGGGGTCGCGGCGGCCCGGCTCGCCACCGAGCACCTGCTGTCCCTCGGTCACCGCACCGTCTGGCACATACCCGGCCCGCAGGACTGGTGGGCCGCCCGTGACCGGCTGCGCGGCTGGCGCGAGGCCCTCGCCACCGCCGGTGCGTCCGAGCCGCCGCTGCCGTCACCGGGCGACTGGAGCCCGGCCTCCGGGTACGCCGCCGGACGACAGCTCGCCCGACTCGCGGATGTCACGGCCGTGTTCGCCGCCAACGACGACATGGCCATCGGCGCCCTGCGCGCCTTCGCCGAAGCGGGCCGCGCCGTCCCCGAAGAGGTGAGCGTCGTCGGCTACGACGACATCCCCGCCGCCGCCTACCTCGCCCCGCCGCTGACCACCGTCCGGCAGAACTTCGCCGCCGTCGCCGACCGCGCCGTCGACGTACTGATCGCCCTGATCGAGGGCCGCCCCGCACCGGCCGGACCGGCCGGGCGGGCGGCCGAGCTGACCGTACGGGCCTCCACCGGGCCGGTACGCGAACCGGACTCCGCCCGCCCCCGCCCGTAGCCGACCACGTGAGGAGTCACGTGTCGTACCTCCCGGCAGCACCATCCCCGCCCACCCGCCGCGCCCTGCTGCGTGGTGCCCTCGGCCTCGGCACGGCCGCCGCGCTCTCCGCCTGCGGCGGCGCCGACGCCACGCCCCGCACCTCCGGCGACGTCACCCTCGGCCTGTGGACCCACGACCCGGGCTACGAGGCGTTCTTCGAGAAGGGAGTGCCGGAGGCCGACCGGGCCGGCGACTTCCGCTACCACCTGAAGGTCACCCGAGCCGGCGCCCCGGACATCGTCACCAAGCTGCTCGCCCAGGCCGTCGCCGGGCGCGGCACCCCCGACCTCGTCGGCTTCGAGATCGGCAGCTTCCCGCGCATGCTGCGCGGCGACATCGCCGAACGGCTGCTGCACGACCTCACGCCCGACATCGAGGCCGTGCCCGGGCTGAAGGAGGACCTGCTGCCGGCCCGCACCGCCCCGTACAGCAGGGACGGCCGCATCTACGCCTTCGACTCGGACACCCCGATGGTCGTGTACTTCCACCGCACGGACCTCTTCGAGAAGTACGGCCTGTCCGAGGACATCGGCACGTGGGAGGAGTTCGCCGAGGCCGGCGCGCGGGTCCACCGGGACCACGGGGCCTCGATGTGCGTCGTCTCCACGGTCGGCAGCGACCCGAACCAGGTCGTGCAGTCCTTCCAGATGCTGCTCTACCAGCGCGGCGGCGCCTTCTTCGACGCCGCCGGGACGCTGGTCCTGGACTCGCCGGAGGCCGAGGAGGCGCTGCGGTTCCTCTGCGAGGGGCTGCGCAGCGGCTTCGTGGCGGAGGTCTCCGACTACTACGGAGCCGGCATGCAGACCGCACTGAAGACGGGCCGGGTCATCGGACTGCCCATGGCCATCTGGTACAAGAACTACGGCCTGGTGGCCAACGTGCCCGAGCAGAAGGGCGCGTGGCGGGTGCGGGCGCTGCCGCGGTTCGCGGGGGGCGGCGGGGTGACCGCCGCGCTCGGCGGCACCGGCTTCGGCGTCGTCGAGGGGAAGGCCAACACCCGGGCGGCGACGGAGTTCCTCTTCAGGACCTGGCTCACTCATGAGGGCCAGGTGCGGCGGTTCACCGAGACCGGATACCTGCCCACGCGGCGGTCGGTGTACGACGATCCGCGACTGGGCGCCTACGAGGACGAGTTCTGCGGCGGGCAGCGGCTGTTCGGGCTGTACCGCTCGCTGCTGCCGGACGTGCCGCCGTTTCACCAGAGCCCCGACCAGTCGATTCTCTACGACGTGCTCGGGGGGAATCTGCTGCGGGCCTATCACGGGGATCTGTCGCCCCGGCAGGCGCTGGAGCAGACGGCTGCGGATTTTCGTGACCAGGCCGGGCGGTGATTCGTCTGCGGCCTGGTTGTGGCTTGTCGCGCCCCGCGGCGGAGCCGCAAGTCGATTCAGCCCCGCGCCCCTGAGGGCGCCCACCGACTCGGGGGAATGGGAGTAGACCCACATGACCACCACCGTTGCCGGGCCGACCGGTTCCGCCCGCGCGCGCAGCGCCACGAAAGGTGAGGCGCGACGCCCCCGCCGGTCCTGGGCGCCCTACCTCTTCATCTCGCCCTTCTACCTCCTCTACGTCCTGTTCATGCTGGTCCCCGTCGGGGTCTCGCTGTGGCTGAGTCTCACCGAGTGGGTCGGGCTCGGGCCGCCGCGCTGGGTCGGGCTGCGCAACTACCGGCTGCTCGCCACCGACATCAGCTTCCACCGGGCCCTCGGCAACACCGGCGTGTTCGTACTGGTCGCCCTCTGTCTGGTCGTGCCGCTCGCCCTGCTGATCGCCCAGGCGCTCAACACCCGCGGCCTGCGCGTACGCGACCTGTGGCGGACCGCCTACTTCGTGCCGATCGTGGTCTCCCCGATCCTCGTCGCGCTCATCTTCGGCCTGGTCTTCGACCGGCAGTTCGGACTGGCCAACGCCGTGCTGCGCGCCCTGTTCGGCACCGGCGGCGTCGACTGGCTCGGCGACCCCGACCTGGCCAGGGTGAGCATCGCCCTGGTGATGCTGTGGCGCTGGACCGGCTACCTCACCGTCTTCTTCCTCGCCGGGCTGCAGAACGTGCCCCGGGAGCTCTACGAGGCCGCCGCCCTGGACGGGGCCGGGCGGCTGCGCACCTTCACCACCGTCACCCTGCCCGCGCTGAAGCCCGTGACGGCGTTCGTCGTCGTCACCTCCTTCATCGGCGCGGCCCAGATCTTCGAAGAGCCGTACCTGCTGACCGGCGGCGGACCGGCCGAGTCCACCCTCTCGGTGACCATGTTCATCTACCGGGCCGCCTTCCAGCGCCAGCAGTTCGGTTACGCCGCCGCGGCGGCCGTCGTGCTGTTCGTCCTGGTCTTCGGGCTCAGCCGGCTCTTCAACCGTCTCCTCGGCATCGGGAGGGCCGCCTCGTGACACGCGCCCGGATGCCGCTCTACGTCTTCCTGGTCCTGCTGTTCGTGGGCTTCCTCGCCCCGCTGGTGTGGGCGCTGAGCGGCTCGTTCAAACCGCGCGGCGAGATCTTCGGCTACCCTCCGGAACTCGTCCCGGACCCCTTCACCCTGGACAACTACCGCACCCTGCTCACCGAGCAGCCCTTCGGCCGCTGGTTCCTGATGAGCACCGTGGTGGCCGTCGTCGCCACCCTCGTGTCCGTCTTCGTGTGCGCGCTCGCCGGGTACGCCTTCGCCAAGTTCCGCTTCGCGGGCCGGCGGCTGCTGTTCAACGTCATGTTCAGCTCGCTGTCGATACCGTTCGCGGTGATTCTCGTGCCGCTGTTCGTGATCCTGGTGAAGACCGGGCTCGGCAGCCCCTGGTTCGCGCTGATCGTGCCCTGGGTGGCGCCCGCGTTCGGGATCTTCATGATGCAGCAGTACATCGTGCAGTCCGTCCCGGACTCGGTGCTGGAGGCCGCCCGGATCGACGGGGCGAGCGAGTTCGGCATCTTCCGGACCATCGTGCTGCCCCTGCTGCGGCCCTCGCTGGGTGCGCTCGGCGTCTGGCAGTTCCTCCAGAGCTACAACAGCTTCCTGTGGCCGCTGGTGCTGGTCTCCGACAGCTCCCAGTACACCCTGCCGCTGGGTCTCCAGACCCTGTTCGTGTCCGAGCAGCGGCAGTACGACCTCGTGCTCGCCGGAGCGGTCCTCGCCGTCCTGCCCGCCGTCGCCCTCTTCGTGCTGCTGCGCAAACAGCTCCTCGAAGGACTGTCCACGGGAGCGGTCAAGGGCTGAACCACCCCCACGTCGCGACTAGGAGAAGCATGTTCGAGCTGCCCCGGCGGGTCCTGTTCGGTGCCGCCTACTACCACGAGTACCAGCCGTACGACCGACTCAAGGACGACCTCGACCTGATGGCCGAGGCCCGCTTCACCGTCATCCGGGTCGGGGAGTCCGTCTGGTCCACCTGGGAGCCCGAGAACGGGCGCTTCGACCTCGACTGGCTCCAGCCGGTCCTGGACGGGGCCCACGAGCGGGGCATCTCCGTGATCCTCGGGACGCCGACGTACGCGGTGCCGCCCTGGCTGGCCCGGCAGTACCCGGAGATCGCGGGCGAGTCCCGCACGGGCGAGCGCATCGGCTGGGGCGCCCGGCAGGAGGTGGACTTCACCCACCCGGCGTTCCGCTTCCACGCCGAACGGATCATCCGCAAGGTCGCCGAGCGGTACGCCGGCCACCCCGCGGTCATCGGCTGGCAGGTCGACAACGAACCCGGCCTGCACCTCTTCCACAACCACGGCGTCTTCCAGCGCTTCACCGACGAACTGCGCGAGCGCTACGGCGACGTGGAGACCCTCAACCGCGAGTGGGGCCTGGTCTACTGGTCGCACCGGCTGTCCACCTGGGCCGACCTGTGGACCCCGGACGGCAACGCCCAGCCGCAGTACGACCTCGCCTGGCGGCGCTTCCAGGCCCGGCTCACCACCGAGTTCATCGCCTGGCAGGCCGGCATCGTGCGCGAGTACGCCCGCCCCGGCCAGTTCGTCACGACGTGCATCTCCTACGACCGCCGGGGCGTCGAGGACGACCGGCTCACCGAGCACCTGGACGTCACGGCGGGCAACCCGTACTACACGATGCAGGACGCCCTCGCCCTGCCGGACACCGGCACCGGCGGGCAGGACTGGACGACCAACGGCACCTGGGCGCTGTACCGCAGCGCCGACCGCATGTACTCCTCCCGCCAGGAGCCGTTCCTGGTCACCGAGACCGACGCGCAGGCCATCGGCGGGCCGTGGGACAACCGGCCCGCCTACGACGGGCAGTGGCGCCAGGCCGCCTGGGCACTGATCTCCCGGGGCGCCTCGATGATCGAGTACTGGCACTGGCACACCCTGCACTTCGGTGCCGAGACCTACTGGGGCGGCGTCCTCCCGCACAACGGCCGCCCCGGCCGCGTCTACCGCGAACTGGCGGCTCTGGGAGCGGAGCTGGAGCGGGCCGGGGACCTCGCCGCGTCCCTCACCCCGGACGCCGACGTGGCCTTCCTGTACGACGGGCCGAGCAAGTGGGCGCTCCAGGGGCAGCCACCGCTCGCCGCGGCGGACGGAGGCCCGGACGGGCGCTCGTACGAGAGGATCTTCGACGCGTTCTACCGGGGCGCGTTCGACGCGGGGCTCCAGGCGCGCGTCCTGCACCCCGGGCAGCTCCCGGCCGCGGACCTGCCGTCCCTCCTGGTCGTCCCGGCCTACTACGCCGCCGACGACACCGTCCTCGACCGGCTCCGGGCCTACGCGGAGGCCGGCGGGCATCTCGTCCTCGGTCCGCGCACCGGCTACGGCGACACCGAGGCCCGGGCACGCACGGATCTCCAGCCCGGCCGGCTGGCCGAGGCGGCCGGGGTGACGTACGACGAGTTCAGCAACCTGCGCGACCCGCTGCCCGTCACCGGCACGGACGCGCTCCGCCTTCCGTCCGGCGCGCACGCCCTGCACTGGGCGGACGGGCTGTCGCCGCGCGGCGCCGAGACCCTGGCGTCCTACGAACACCCGCACTTCGGCCGCTGGCCCGCCGCCACGACCCACCGCCACGGCGCCGGGCGCATCACCTACGTCGGCACCGTCCCCGACCCGGTCTTCGCCCGGGCCCTGTTCGACCGGTACGCCCCGGACGGCGCCTGGCGCCCGGCCGAGGCGAGCGTCACCGCGACCTCGGCGACCGCCCGGGACGGCCGCAGGGTGCGCTTCCTGCACAACTGGTCGTGGGAGACGGTGTCCGTACCGGTGCCGACGGCCCTGCGGGACGTGCTGTCGGACGCCGTGTACGCCGACGCGGTGCCGCTCGGACCGTGGGACGTCAAGGTGCTGCGGGAGGAGTAGTACCGCCAACCAACCCCCGGGCCAGGGGAGTTCGGGCCGTCGGTTCGCCGGGCATCGTGTCGGGGGCGTGGCCGCGTCGTCCCGGAGGGGGCGGGACGCCACGATCCGACACGGGAAGATCGGCACGTACTTCGTGGCCTGCCGCGCACCCCTGCGATACCCGAGACGATGCCGCGCAGGGTGTTCCCGGGCGGCCCGGGTCCGGGGGCGGGCCGCCCGACCCGCCGCTGGACTACTCGCGTGCCGTCACCGGCAGCCTGTTCGTCGTCCCGTCCGCGGACTTCCCGGACGCCCCGCCCGGCGGCTGACCCTCCGCCACCGGGAACCCCGCGCTGCGCAGCACCCGCCGACCGGCGTCCACGGCGAACACCTCGCAGTGCTCCCGGGCCGCCGCCCACGCGACGCCCTCCACGCCGAGCGCGAACGCCGCCGTCGCGACCGTGTCCGCCTCCGTCAGGGTCGGGGCCACCACGGTCACGCCGAGCAGCCCCGTCGCCGGGCGGCCGGTCCGGCCGTCGAGGATGTGGTCGCCGCGCTCGTAACGGGCCGAGGTCGCGACGGCCCGGTCCGTGAGGTTCAGGACCGCGCAGAGCCGGTCGGCCCGCTCGGGGTGGCGTACGCCGACGCGCCAGGGCCCGCCGGAGGCGATCACGTCGCCTCCCGCGTTGAGGCAGAACCGCCTCGCCCCGGCCGCCGTCAGCAACTCCGCCGCCTTCTGCACCGACCAGCCCTTCACCACGGCGCAGGGGTCGAGGCCGCGACCGGGCAGGCGCGCGTCGAAGGCGCCCCCGGTCGCGATCCGGTACTCCTCGCACAGGTCCAGGACCTCGCGCAGCCCCGGGCTCGGCTCGCGCACCTCGCCCCGGTCCAGCCGGGACACCTCGCTGTCCGGGCGGAACGGGCTGAAGCGGGCGTCGACCTCGCGCAGCCAGGCGAACAGGGCGTCCACCGGTGCCCCGGGGAAGTCCTCGTCGTCGATCCGGACCGACACCGGGAACCCCATGACGTGCTCGACGCGCCGCATCCCCGTCAGCCCTTCGCGTCGAGCGCGGCCTGGAGGGACTCCCGGTAGCCGTCACTGGTGACCGTGGCGCCGGACACCGTGTCGATGTCGGCGCTCTGCGCCCGGAGCGTCTCCTCGATCAGCTTCGGCACGGCGGCCGTGGTCTGCGGGTGGTCCGGCTGCCGGAGCATCCGCACCGAGGCGATCTCGTCGCCGTCGAAGGTGACCTCGACGCGCACCGGGCCCTTCTCGGTGTCGACGAGGGACCCCGACACGACGGTGGTCGTCGTGCCGCCCGACGAGGAGGCCGAGGGCGTGGACGCCGGTGCCGCCGCCTGCGCGGGGGCCGGCGACGACCCGGTGTCGTGCGAGGGCGCGTAGCGCCAGACCGGGATCAGACCGGCGACGCTCAGGACGAGGACGGGTATGGCTCGCTTCACGGGTCTCTCCTCGTCATCCGGCCAGGCTGAAGCGTTCGAAGTGGGTCTGCGGCTTCGGCACGCCCAGCTCCCGCAGGCTGCCCAGCACCGCGTTCATCATGGGCGGCGGACCGCACAGGTAGACGTCCCGCCCGGCGATGTCCGGCACCAGCCGGGCCAGCTCCCGGGGCGCCAGCCGGTCCGGCACCGGCGGGCCGGTGACCAGGTGCAGTTCGGCGCCCCGGGCGAGCGCGAGATCGCGCAGCTCGTCGTAGAGCACCGCGTCCTGGTCGGTGGCCACCCGGTAGATCACGACCGCGTGGCCGTGCAGCTCCTCCAGCAGGGCCCGGATCGGCGTGACACCGACGCCGCCGGCGATGAGCACGGCGTCGGGGCGGGTGCGGTGCAAGGTGGTGAAGGCGCCGTAGGGGCCCTCGGCGAAGACGCGCGTGCCGACCTTCAAGTGCCGCAGGGCGGCGCTGCCGTCGCCGGCCCGCTTGACGGTCAGACGCAGGGTGCGGCCGTCGGGAGCGGCGGACAGGGAGAACGGGTTCGCCTGCCACCAGCGGTCCTTCGTCAGGAACCGCCACAGGAAGAACTGTCCGGCCCGGGCGGGCAGCCGGTCCAGGTCACGGCCCGTGATGTAGACCGAGACGACCTCGTCGTTCTCCGGGACGACGGCCGTCACCCGGAGCCGGTGGCGCAGGTTGCGCCACAGGGGCAGCACCAGCCGGCCGGTGAACACCGAGGCCAGGGCCACGCCCCACAGGGCGTACCAGTACGCCGTCGCCATCGGGGACGAGGCGAACGTCGTCCCCGCCGCGACCTGGTGCGTGAACGCCAGGACCACCGCCACGTAGGTGTACAGGTGGATGAAGTGCCAGGTCTCGTACGCCAGCCGGCGCCGGGCCCAGCGGGCCGAGACCGCCCCGACCAGGAGGATGATCGCCAGCGCGACGATCGCCCGCAGCACCCCCTCGACCGTCTCGGCGAGGTCCACCAGCTGGTTCACCGGGTCCAGGGAGGACGACTCGGCGTATCCGAGGACGATGAACACCGCGTGCGACAGCAGCAGCCACAGCACCGAGAAGCCCGTCCAGCGGTGCCAGGACGTCAGCCGGTCCATGCCGATCCGCCGGTCGAACCAGGGCAGCCGCGCCACCAGCAGCAGCTGGAAGGCCATCAGCAGCGCCGCGTACAGCCCGGTCAGCCGGCCCAGCACGATCAGCGCGTTCGAGGCGAAACCGGCCTGCGCGAAGAACACGGCCACCACGACCGCGTTCGCCAGCAGCACCGCGTACAGGCCGGCGCGGCCCACCACTCTGGGGCGCACACCGGGGCGGGTCGCCGCCACGGGGGGTTGTCGGAGGGTCGTCACGGTCGGCAGCTCCTTGATCGGCTCCTGGGACACCGAGCTTGGCGCGGGGGAGCTGTCGGGAAGCTGTCGCTCGACTTTCAGGTTTTTATCGATCCCGCGGCAGGAGGGCACGCGGCTATGGCGGCGCCCGGCCCGTGCAGCACTATGAGCCCGTGGAGAAAGTACGACTTCTCGTCGTCGACGACGACCCGCCCATCGCCGATCTCGTCGCGACCGTCGCCCGCTACGAGGGCTGGGACGCGGTCACGGCGTACACCGGCGAGGACGCACTGCGGCGGGCCGCCGAGTTCCACCCGGACATCGTGGTGCTCGACCTGATGCTGCCCGGCGTGGACGGCTTCGGCGTCCTGGACCGGCTGCGCGCCTCCGGCACGATGGTGCCGGTGGTGTTCCTCACCGCCCGCGACGGCGTCGCCGACCGGGTCGCGGGCCTGACCCGGGGCGGCGACGACTACCTGGTCAAGCCGTTCGCCGTGGAGGAGCTGATGGCCCGGCTGCGGACCGTGCTGCGGCGCAGCGCCGGACCCGCCTTCCAGCGGTCCGTGCTCCAGGTCGGCGACCTCACCATGGACGAGGACACCCGGGAGGTCCGGCGCGGCGAGCGGCTGCTGTCGCTGACCCCCACCGAGTACGAGGTGCTGCGCTACCTCATGCGCAAGTCGCCCACCGTGCTGACCAAGGCGCAGATCCTCGACCACGTGTGGGAGTACGGCTTCGGCGGGCGCTCCAACGTCGTCGAGCTGGTCGTCAGCCGGCTGCGCCGCAAGCTCGACGAGACCGACGAGGGCGGCTCGCCGCTCATCCACACCGTGCGCGGGTTCGGGTACGTGCTGCGACAGGCCGCCGAGTGATCGCCCGGCTGCGCCGGGCCTACCGGGGAATGCGCCTGGGCACCCGGATGGCCCTCGGCCTCGGCGCCCTGTCCCTGGTCGTCTTCGCCGTCGTCGGCACGGCCCTGACCACGTACATGCGCGACTACCTGTCGGCCCAGCTCGACACCCAGCTCGCCCAGGCCCAGATCGCCCAGTCCAAGAGCATCGCGGACTACGGCACCCTCTCGGGCAAGAAGTACTACAGCTGGTTCTACGCCGTGTACGACGTGTCGGACGGCAAGACCGAGCTCCGCAGACCCGAGGACCCGGCCGACCTGCCCAAGGACGTCGACGACTTCACCTCCCTGGCCCGGGCGCAGACCGCCGCGCACACCGAACTCCTGCGCACCGAGCACCTCAGGGGCGCGGGCTCCTACCGGCTGCGCGCCTGTCAGGTCGAGCCCGGGGTGGTCCTGGTCAGCGCCGCTCCCCTGGAGGACATCGAGGACACCGTCGGGCAGCTGATCACGATCCAGGTCGTCACCTTCGCCCTCGCGCTCCTCGCGCTGGTCGTCTTCGGCCGCCGGATGCTGCGCCGCGGACTGAAGCCGCTCAGCGACATGGCGTCCACCGCGCACGGCATCGCCTCGCACGACCTGACCGAGTCGGCGGCCCGGCTGCCGCTGCGCGCCGACGGCCGCGACGGCGGGCCCGAGGTGGACGAACTGCGCACCGCTTTCAACACGATGCTGGAGCACATCGACGACTCCCTCGCCGTGCGCGCGGAGGCCGAGCAGCGGCTGCGCCGCTTCGTCGCCGACGCCTCGCACGAACTGCGCACCCCGCTGATGTCGGTGCGCGGCTACGCCGACCTCTTCCAGTACGCCGCCGCCAACGCACCCGCCGAACGCGACCGGCACCTGGCCCGGCTGCGCGCCGAGGCCGCCCGCATGGGCATCCTCCTGGACGACCTGCTGCTGCTCGCCCGGCTGGACGCGGCGGAGGTGGAGGCGCCGCTGCGGATGGAGGACGCCGATCTGGTGGAGCTGGTGGGCCAGGCCGCGGACGCCTTCCGTGCGGGCCGCCCGGACCATCCGCTGACCGTCCTCGCGGGCCCGGGGGCGTTGAAGCTGCCGATGGACCCGCTGCGCATCCGGCAGGTCGTCGACAACCTCCTGACCAACGCGGCGGTGCACACCCCGGCCGGGACGAAGGTGTCGGTGGAGGTCGCCCTGCTGCCCGGCGCCGCCGAGGTGCGGGTCGCCGACACCGGGCCGGGCATCCCGCCCGACGACCGAGCCCGGGTCTTCGACCGCTTCTACCGCGTCGACAAGGCCCGCAGCCGCGACCGCGGCGGCAGCGGCCTGGGCCTCGCGGTCGCCCAGTCCCTGGTCCGCGCCCACGGCGGCCGCATCGAGCTGAACAGCGCACCGGGAGCGACGGTGTTCACCGTGCGCCTGCCCGTGCCCGCAGTACACCCCGCGGAACGGTGAGAGGCGCCCTCTAGACTCGTCCGGAAACAGCCCGTACGACCATGGCCAACGCTTCCGCCAACCCGAAGGGCTCCGGCGCCTTGATACGGATCGAATCAGTCACCAAGCGCTATCCGGACGGCACGGTGGCTGTCGACCGGCTCTCCCTGGAGATACCCGACCGCTCGATCACCGTCCTCGTGGGACCCTCGGGCTGCGGCAAGACCACCACCCTGCGGATGATCAACCGGATGGTCGAACCGAGCGAGGGAACCATCCTCCTCGACGGCGAGGACATCCAGCGCCGGCCCGTCACCACCCTGCGCCGCTCGATGGGTTACGTCATCCAGAACGCCGGCCTCTTCCAGCACCGCACGATCCTCGACAACATCGCCACGGTGCCGCGCCTGCTCGGCTGGGGCAAGCAGAAGGCCCGGGCCCGGGCGGCCGAGCTGATGGAACGCGTGGGCCTCGACGCCGCGCTCGCCAAGCGGTACCCGTACCAGCTGTCCGGCGGCCAGCAGCAGCGCGTCGGCGTGGCCCGGGCGCTCGCCGCCGACCCGCCCGTGCTGCTCATGGACGAACCGTTCTCCGCGGTCGACCCGGTCGTACGCAAGGGGCTTCAGGACGAACTGCTGCGCATCCAGGGCGAGTTGGGCAAGACCATCGTCTTCGTCACCCATGACATCGACGAGGCGATCAAACTCGGCACGATGGTCGCCGTGATGCGCGAGGGCGGTCACCTCGCCCAGTACGCACCCCCGGCTGAGCTGCTGTCCGACCCGGCCGACGCCTTCGTCGAGGACTTCCTCGGCGCCGACCGCGGCATCCGGCGGCTGTCGTTCTTCCCCTCCGCCGAACTCCCCCTGACCACCGGCCCGGTGATCCCTGCCGACGCCACCGCCGAGCAGCTGGCCGCCGCCGGCGAGCCCTGGCTGCTGGTCACCGACACCGACGGCCGGCCCCTCGGCTGGGGCGAGCGGAGCGACCTGACGGCCGGTGACATCAGGACCGACCGGCTCGTCCCGCACGGACGGCCCTTCGTCCCCGGCACCGACTCCCTGCGGGCCGCCCTCGACAGCGCCGTGCTCTCCCCGGCCGGCCACGCCGTCGCCGTGGACGACACCGGCCGGGTGACCGGCGTGGTCTCCCAGGCGACCATCGGCGAGGCGATCCGCAGCGCCCACGCCGGCGGCCACGCCGACGAGGCCAAGGTCGCGTCGTGAACGGCTTCTTCGACATCCCGAGCGACCTCCAGCACAGCTACCAGGGCCTGATCGGACTGCACCTGCGCGAGGCCCTGCTGCCCGTGCTGGCCGGCCTGCTGCTCGCGCTGCCGCTCGCCCAGCTCTGTGTCCGCTTCCGCTGGCTCTACCCGCCGGTGCTCGGTGCCACCACCATCCTCTACGCCGTCCCGTCGCTGGCCTTCTTCGTGGTCCTCATCGACTACACCGGCCAGACCGAGCTGACCGTGATGATCCCGCTGGCCGTGTACAGCCTCGTCGTGCTCGTGCCGGCCATCGTCGACGGCGTGCGGTCCGTGCCGCAGGAGACCCTCGCCGCGGCCACCGCCATGGGCTTCGGTCCCGTACGCCGCTACCTCCAGGTGCAGTTGCCGATCGCCGTGCCCGCCATCATCGCCGGGCTGAGGGTCGCCACCGTCTCCAGCATCTCCCTGGTCAGCGTCGGCACCCTCATCGGCAACCAGGGCGCCCTCGGCAACCTGCTCGCCGACGCCCAGAAGTACGACCGGCCCGAACTGGCCGTGAACTCCGTCATCACGACGGCCGTCCTGGCCATCCTGTGCGACGCCCTGCTGGTGCTGCTCCGCGTCGTGCTGACCCCGTGGATGCCGAACGGCACCCGCAGGCGCCCGAAGACCGGCGTGCGGCAGCGACGCCCCGCCCCCCAGGACGTGACCCGGTGAACGTACTGAACTTCGTCAACGCCTTCTTCAGCGACAGCGCCCACTGGCACGGCTACGACGGCATCCCGCAGCGCCTGCTCGAACACCTCCAGTACTCCGCCCTGGCACTGGCCCTCGCCGCCGCGATCGGACTGCCCGTCGGCCTTGTCACCGGACACACCGGGCGAGGCGGCAACGCCCTCGCGTTCATCGCCACCGCGGCCCGCGCGCTGCCCAGTTTCGGCCTGCTCGTACTGATCGTCATCGTGATGGGCTTCGGGCTGCTGCCCGTGATGATCCCGCTGGTCATCCTCGCCGTGCCGCCGATCCTGGTGACCACCTACGAGGCCGTCCGCACCGTCGACCCGTCCCCGGTGGACGCCGCCCGCGGCATGGGCATGCACGAGTCGCGGATCCTCTTCCATGTCGAACTGCCGGTCGCGCTGCCACTGATCCTGAGCGGACTGCGCTCGGCGGCCATCCAGATCGTCTCGACGGCCACCATCGCCGCCTACGTCAGCCTGGGCGGCCTCGGCCGGTACATCGTCGACGGGCTCTACCAGCGCAACTACGAGAAGGTGGTGGGGGGCGCCACCCTCGTGGCCGTCCTGGCACTCCTCACGCTGGCGCTGTTCTGGGCGGTGGGCCGCCTGGCCGTGTCACCGGGGGTGCGCCGGCGCTGACGACCTGACGAGGTCTGTAAGAAACCGTGACCAGGCGTCTCTTGACTGATCGTAAAGCGGCTGGATTGGATCGGTGAATGACTTCTACCGCGAAGAGCAGCTGGTCCAGGACGAGGCACACCGGCGCGGCGGCCGCCGCGCTCACCGCCGCTGCGGCACTGCTCGCGGGCTGTTCGTCCGGCGACACCTCCGACGACCCCCTGGCGGGCGAGAAGGCGAAGGCCGGCACCGTCGTCGTCGGTTCCAACAACTTCGCCGAGAGCACCCTCCTCGCCGACATCTACGGCGAGGCGCTCAAGGCCAAGGGCATCAAGGTCACCTACAAGCACAACATCGGCAGCCGTGAGACGACGTACGGCCTGATGAAGAACGGCTCCGTCACCGTGCTGCCGGAGTACAACGGCTCGCTGCTCGCCTACCTCGACCCCAAGGCCGAGCAGAAGTCCGCCGAGGCGGTGAACGAGGCCGTCAAGGCCAAGCTCGACAAGAAGCTGACGCTGCTGAAGTCATCGCCCGCCGAGGACAAGGACTCGGTGACCGTCAACGCCGAGACCGCCAAGAAGTACAAGCTCACCTCCTCGTCCACCCTCGCGGACCTCAAGGAGGCAGCCCCGGACCTGGTGATCGGCGGTTCGCCCGAGTTCCAGACCCGGCACCAGGGCCTGGAGGGCCTGAAGTCCGTGTACGGCCTGGAGTTCAAGTCCTTCAAGGCGCTCGACGCGGGCGGCCCGCTGACCCAGGCGGCGCTCACCCGGAACACCGTCCAGGCCGCCGACATCTTCACCACGGACCCCACCATCGTGAAGGAGAAGTTCGTCGTCCTGAAGGACCCGGAGAACCTCTTCGGGTTCGCCAACGTCACCCCGCTGGTCCACAAGGACGGCCTCTCCCAGAAGGGCGTCGAGGCACTCGACGCGGTCTCCGCGAAGCTGGACACCAAGACCCTCCTGGAGCTGGACGCCCAGGTGCAGCTGGAGAAGAAGGACCCGCTGGACGTGGCGACGGCCTGGCTGAAGTCGGCGGGCCTGAGCTGACGCACTGACCTCTCACCGGCCCGGGCACGCGACCGCCCGGGCCGGCGCTACGCCTGCACCGCCGACGAGATCAGCTGATCGATCAGGGCGATCAGCACGTCCCGGCACGACTCCCGGTCCCGGGCGTCGCACAACAGCACCCGCACGTGCTCCGGCACCGCGAGCGCCTCCCTGATGTCCTCGGGCGGGTACGGGTGTTCGCCGTGGAAGCCGTTGACGCCGACGACGAACGGAATGCCCCGGCGCTCGAAGAAGTCGATCGCGGCGAAGCTGCACTCGGGTCTGCGCACGTCGACCAGGACCACCGCCCCGAGCGCGCCGAGCGCCAGGTCGTTCCACATGAACCAGAACCGCTGCTGCCCCGGCGTGCCGAACAGGTACAGCACCAGGTCCCGGCTGATGGTGATCCGGCCGAAGTCCAGGGCCACGGTGGTGGCCCGCTTCTCCTCGATGCCGTCCAGGTCGTCGACGCCCAGACCGGCCATGGTCAGGGGTTCCTCGGTGCGCAGCGGGACGATCTCGCTGACCGACCCGACCATGGTGGTCTTGCCGACGCCGAAGCCCCCGGCGATGAGGATCTTGACCGTGTCGGGTGCCGAAGACGCGTCAGGGGCAAGGTCAGAGCCGGCCAAGGCCGTCCCTCACTTTCTGCAGCAGGTCCAGGTCCGGAGTGGTACGGGAGACGGGGCGCGGCGGCCGGACGGTGATCCGGCCCGCCTCCAGCAGGTCGCACAGCAGGATGACGACGACGCTCACCGGCAGGTCGAGCCGGGCGGCCAGCTCCGCCACGGCGACCGGCTCGGCGCACAGCCGGAGGATCCGGGTGTGCTCGGGCTGGCACCGGACCGCCGTGGCGGGCGGCGGATCGACCGCCGTGACCGTCGAGATGAGCGTGAAGTCGGCGCGGCTGGGGCGGGTCCGGCCGCCGGTCAGAGCGAACAGCCGGACGAGCCGGCCCGCCGGATCACCTACGGTCACCTCACACGCCGGGGTCGACGACGGGCCCGGCCGTGCCCCGCGGTGCCGCGCTGAGGTGCTCGCCGATCTTCTTCACCAGCATGTTCATCTGGTACGCCACCACCCCGACGTCCGCGCCCGGCCCGGTCAGCACGACCAGATGGGCGCCGGGGCCGGCGGAGGTGAGGATCAGGTAGCTGTTGGCCATCTCGATGAGGGCCTGGCGCACCGGACCCCCCCGGAAGTCCATGCTGACGCCCTTGCTGAGACTCATCAGCCCGGAGGCGGTCGCAGCGAGCCGCTCGGCGTCGTCGCGCAGGAACCCGGTGGACTTGCTGACCACCAGGCCGTCCTCGGAGAGCACCACGGCCTGGTTCACGTCGGCGACCCGCTCCACGAGTCCGGTCAGCAGCTGGTCGAGCTGGGTGTGCGTGGCGGGGATGGGGCGTGTCATTGCGGTGTCCTTCGTCAGCGGTCGGCGGGCGGAGTCGAGGGGACGGGACCGGCGGCGGCCTGCCGGGGTACTGCGGCCACCTCCTCGTCGTGGGGCGGCTCGGCGTCGTCGTCACGGGCCCGGAGCGTGCCGCGCTGGAAACCGGCCAGGGAAGAGGCGGCGGCCTCGGCGGTGAAGTCGTCGAGGGAGCCGTCGTCGGCGGCGGGCGCGGACTCCTCGCGCAACTCCTCCACCAGGCTGGTCTGGGGCACCCTGCGGGGGAGCGGCGCCAGACCGTCCCGCCGGGGGACGACCTCGCGAGGCGCGGAGGGGGTGGCGGACGAAACTGCGGAGGCGGTGCGGGCCGAGACGAGGGGCCGGGGCTCCGCGGCGGACCCGGCGGTGCGTTCCGTCCCCCCGGGGGCCTCTCGCCGCTCGGTGTCCGTCGAACCCGGTCCGTCCACCGCCGCCTTCTCGTCCTTCGGGGCGTCGGTGTCCCGCACACCGCCGCCGGGAGTCTCCCGCACCACGATCTCGTGCGGCACCAGCACGATCGCCGTGGTCCCGCCGTACGGCGACGAGCGCAGGGTCACGGCGATGCCGTGCCGGTGGGCCAACTGCGCGATCACGAACATGCCGAGGCGCAGGTCGTCGGCGAGCGCCACCACGTCGAACTGGGGCGGCACAGCGAGCTGTTCGTTGAAGGACGTGTAGTCCTCCTCCGACATGCCGAGTCCCCGGTCCTCGACCTCGACGGCCAGGCCCTTGGCCACCATCCCGGCGCGCACCGTGACAGGGCTCGGGGCGGGGGAGTACGCGGTCGCGTTGTCGATGAGCTCGGCCAGCAGATGGATGACGTCGGCCACCGCGGGCGGGGCGACGTACACCTCCTCCTCGGTGAGCACCTCCACCCGCTGGTACTCCGCGACCTCCCCGACCGCGCTGCGCAGGATGTCCATCAGCGCGACCGGCTCGGCCCAGCTGCGGCCGGGCCGTTCACCGCTGACGATGACGAGGTTCTCCTCGTAGCGGCGCAACTGGCTGGCCGTGGAGTCCAGTTCGTACAGGCCCTTGAGGATGTCCGGGTCGGTGTGCTCGCGCTCCAGCGTGTCGAGCTTGCTCAGCTGGAGGTTGACCAGGTTCTGGCTCTGCCGCGCGATGCCCAGGATGATCTTCTGGAAGCCGCGCCGGGTGTCGGCGAGTTCGACCGCGGTGTGCACGGCCGTGCGCTGAGCGGTGTTGAACGCCCGGGCCACCTGGCCGAGTTCGTCGTGGCCGTAGTCCAGCTCCGTCGTCGCCGACTCCGGGTCGACCGTCTCGCCCCGCTCCAGCCGGGCCACCACGTCGGGCAGCCGCTCCTGTGCGAGGCTGACGGCGGCCCGGCGCAGGCCGCGCAGCCGCCGGGACAGCGAGCGGGTGATCCGCCACGACATGCCGACGCACAGCAGCAGCGCGAGCAGCCCGCCGGCGCTCAGCAGCGCCGCCTTGAGCAGCAGGGCGTCCGCCTTGTCGGCGCTGCGCTGGAGCAGCCCCGCCGTCTGCTCCTGGATGAGGCCCGCGTACTGCTCGGACAGCGTGTCCATGGCGCCCGACCACCGCTTCTGTGCGTCCGGCAGGGCGATCCGGTCGGAGGCGGCACCGGCGTTGCGCGACGCCAGCACCTGGTCCTCGACGGACTGAAGCGTCTGCCAGTCCCGGCTCGCCAGGATCCGCTCGGTCTGGGCCTTGGCGCTGCCCGTCAGCTGCGGCACGACCTGGTCCTTGACCAGCCAGCGCCGGGTGTTCACCAGCTCCGTGAACTGCGTCCAGGTCTTGTCGTCCAGATGCCCGGTGGGCCATGCCAGGGTCAGCTGCGCGTCCTCCCGGGAGACCAGCTCCGCCGCGTGCTCCAGTCCGACCAGCGGGCCGGCCTGCGAGGTGAGGTCGCCGTCGTCGACCTGGGACAGCTCCTGGAAGGCGTGGATCTGGTCGTCGATGATCGAGGAGTACTGGTCCAGCGCCTGCTGTGCGGTGATGTCGGTCGGCTCGTCCACCTGGTCCCGGTAGTACTCCAGGCTACCCACCGAGCCCAGCACCGAGTACAGCCGGTCGGATATGCGGGAGGGTGCCTTCTCGATCGCGTCCGCCTGCCCGACCAGCTTGGCGACCGCCTTGTCGGTCTCCGCGCGCTGGGCGTCGAGGGCGGCCCGGGAGCCCTTCGGCGAGGCCAGCCAGGCGGCCGACAGGCTGCGTTCCCGCTGGAGCGCGAGCGTCGCGTCGGTGCCCATGGCGCCGGTCGACCGGCTGAGCTCCGTCTGGTCGCGCAGCCGGAGGCCCTCCGAGAACATCTGGATCGTCGTCACGCCCCACATGGCGGCGAGGGTGACGCTGGGCACGAGGGCCAGGAGCACCAGGGAGAGGCGTATGGAACCGAGGCGGCGCCGGGCACCTGTCCGTCGAGACATCGTCGTCCTAGGGCGATCAGCGGGGGGTGAGGAAGGGGGAGGCGGAGCGGTCGGGGGGTGTGGGGGACGGGCGCGGGGGTGGTGCCGTCCCGGGCACGGCACATGGGATGCGCAGGATGTTATCCGTACAAGTGGGTGTGCGCGCCGGGCCTGACCGAATCTTTGGCGACACCATCACAGGATGTGTCCGGTCACCGGGTCCCGGCGGCCGCGAACCGCGCCACGGCGGACACGTTCGACCTGGTCACGAACGCGGGGCCGGTGAGCACCGGGGCCGTCCCGCCGCCACTGACGTTGCCGTTGGTCCGGTACAGCCACAGGGCGTCCACCGCGAGGTAGCCCTGGAGGTACGGCTGCTGGTCCACGGCGAACTGCACCTCGCCGTCCCGGACCGCCTCGACGAGGTCCTTGTCGAGGTCGAAGGTGGCGACCTTCGCCCGGCTGCCGGACTGCCGCACCGCCTTGACGGCACTCAGCCCGTACTGGGCGCCCAGGGTGACGACCTCGTCGATGCTCGAGTCCTGCCGCAACCGGGACGCGATCGTGGCGGTCACCGCGTTCATGTCGCTGCCGTCCACGTACAGGTTGTCGGTGTCGCCCTGGAAGGTCTTGCGCACACCGGCGCAGCGGGCCTCCAGCGCGACGTTGCCCCGCTCGTGCACCACGCACAGGGCGTGCCGGGCCTTGAAGGCGTCGAGCTTGTCGCCGACGGCCCGGCCCGCGACCGACTCGTCCTGGCCGAAGTACTCCAGGAGCCCGGTCGGCCGCCAGTCGTCGATGCCGGAGTTGAGCCCGACGACGGGTATGCCGGCTGCCTTGGCCTGGGCGACCGGGCCGCGCATCGCCGCCGGCTTGGCGAGGGTCACCGCGATGCCGTCGGCCTTGGCGCGTACGGCGTCCCGCACGAGGTCGGCCTGCGCGGCCGGGTCGGCGTCGCTGACGTACGTCAGGTCGATGCGGTCCTTGGCGGCCGCCGCCTCGGCGCCCCTGCGGACCAGGTCCCAGAAGGCGTCGCCCTTGCCGCCGTGCGTCACCAGGGTGACCTTCATCCGGCCGCCGGCTCCGTCCGCCGCGTCCGTCCCGTCGCCGGCCGTGCCGAGGACGGAGCAGCCGGACACCAGCAGACACAGGACGGACGCCAGGGCGGCGACCCGAGTGCGTCTCACGGAAGTGTGCGGCGGGGGAGGAGTGTTCATGAGGGGCGGACCTCGCTGTGCGGCCGAGCAAGAGCAGGGTGAGAGTGCGTGCGGGGCCGCTGGATGTGCACCGGCCTGATGACTCTCGCTGGCCCGGAGCCAACCGTGTGTGACCACCGGTCGTCAAGTGAGCGGCCACATGCCGTGAGGTGATGCTGCCGCATCGTGATGATCTGTCCGACCGGTCGAACAGCGGGATTCCGGTTACGGCTTGCGCGCCACCGCCCCGTACATCGCGATGTCCTCGTCGCGGATGCCCTCACCTGAGCTTTCCGTACCGTCCGTGCGGTTCGGACGCCACTTGTGGACCTGGACGACGCCGGGTTCCACCAGGTCGAGCCCCTCGAAGAACTCCGCCGCCTCAGCGTGGGTGCGCAGCCGCATCGGCATGCCCCGGGCCGCGTACTCCCGGGCGACCCGGCCGACTTCGTCCGGGGCGAAGTCGGCGGTGCCGACCGACATCGCCAGACAGCTGCCGGAGGGCAGCGGTTCGAGGAGCCGGCGGACGATGCCGACGGCGTCGTGCTCGTCGAGCATGAAGTGCACGATCGCGATCACCGTCAGCGCGACCGGCTCCGACAGGTCGAGCGTCTCCCGGAACCCGGGGGCTCCGAGGATGGCCGCCGGATCCCGCATGTCCGCCTCCACGTACGCCGTCCTGCCCTCCGGAGTGCCGGACAGCAGCCCCCGCGACAGGGCCAGGACGAGCGGGTCGTTGTCCACGTAGACGACCCGCGCCCCGGGCGCCGCGTCCTGGGCGATCTCGTGCAGGTTGGGGGAGGTCGGGATGCCGGTTCCGATGTCGAGGAACTGGCGTATCCCCGCCTCCCGGGCCAGGTGGCGCACCACCCGGTGCATGAAGTCGCGGTTGGCCCGCATGTGGACGGGCAGCGCGGGCCACTCGCGGCACATGGCGTCGCCCGCCTCCCGGTCGGCCGGGTAGTGGTCGTCGCCGCCGAGGATGTAGTCGTAGATCCGCGCGGAGTGCGCGCTCCCGGTGTCGACGCGGTGCTCCGTCATCCGGCCTCCCGATGCTCAACTGATCAATAAGAGGCGGCAGTTGGCCGCCGCACGCGATTCCACCACTCCTGGCCCCGCGAGGGAAGGAACCGCTTGCTCCGGTGGCCCCGGAGGCCCGCCTAGACTGGGGCGGCGCGCAGGGCGACGGAGGCGACGGAAGGGGCGGTGACGGTGGCGGCAGCCGGCGGTGGCTTCGAGGACCCCTCCGCGGACGTGCTCGCCCGGGCGGCCGCGGCCTTCGGTCTGCTCGCCTCGCCCGCCCGGCTGCACATCGTCTGGGCGCTGGCCCGTGGCGAGAGCGACGTGACCGGCCTCGCCGAGCGGGTCGGCGGCGCGCTCCCCGCGGTCAGCCAGCACCTCACCAAACTGAAGCTGGCCGGGCTCGTGCGCTCCCGCCGCGAGGGCCGCCGGCAGGTCTACTACGTCGACGACCCCGACATCGTCGAGGTCGTCGACGTCCTGGTGGACCGGCTCTCGGACCGCGCCGCACCGGCACGCCGCCGCCTCCATGGCCTCTGACACCGCCGCAGGCACCACCCTGGAGGTGCTGCGGCGGCTGGAGTCGGGCCCCCGGGGGCTGACGGAGACCCAGGCCGCGTCGCGGCTGGCCGCCTTCGGCGAGAACATCCTGCCGGACCGCCGTACCCCGTCCTGGCCCCGCCGCTGCGTACGCGCCGTGCGCGACCCCTTCACCGCCGTACTGCTCTGCCTCGGCCTGGTGTCCGCCGCCGTCGCCTCGTGGGGCACCGCCGTGGTGATCCTCGCCCTGGTGGCGGTCAGCTGCGCCCTGCGGGCCGGCGGGGAGCACCGGGCCGACCGGTCGCTGACGGCCCTGCGCGAACTGGTCGCCGGGACCGCCACGGTGCTGCGACGCCCCGGCCCCGACGAGCCGCCGCAGCCCCGGGAGGTGCCCGTCGGCGAGCTGGTCCCCGGCGACGTGCTCCGGCTCGGCCCCGGTGATCTGGTCCCGGCGGACGTACGCCTGCTCCGGGCCCGCGGGCTCACGGTGCACCAGGGGGCGCTGACCGGGGAGTCGGCGCCGGTGGCGAAGCGCGCGGCCGACGAGGCCGACCCCGACGAACCCCAGCTGTGCTTCCAGGGCAGCACGGTCGCCGCCGGCGGCGCCACCGCCGTCGTGGTCGCGACCGGGGCCGGGACACGGTTCGCCGCCGCCCACCGGACCCCGGCCGCGCCGCGGGAGGGCGGTGCCTTCGACCGGTCCGTCAACGGCATCTCCTGGGTGCTGATCCGGTTCATGCTGCTGACGCCGCCGCTCGTGCTGATGGCGAACGCCACCCTGCGCGACCGCGGCCTGGAGACCCTGCCGTTCGCCGTCGCGGTCGCCGTCGGGCTGACACCCGAGATGCTGCCGGTGATCGTCACGACCTGCCTGGCCCGCGGCGCCGCCCTTCTCGCCCGCACGCACGCCGTCATCGTCAAACGGCTGCCGGCCCTGCACGACCTGGGCGCGGTCGACGTGCTGTGCGTGGACAAGACCGGCACCCTCACCCAGGACCGCCCCGTCGTCGAACGGGCCCTGGACGCGGCCGGCCGGGACGACCCCGAGGTACTGCGCTGGGCCGCCGTCGGCGCCTGGTGGACCCTCCAGCTCGCCGAACTGCCCGCCCCCGACGCCCTCGACGAGGCCCTGCTGGAGGCGGCCGGGGCGGTGGGCGAGGAGTACGACGGGCTGGACGCGGTGCCGTTCGACCCCGAGCGGCGGTGGGCGGCGGCAGTGGTCCGAGGCGATGCCGGGCGGCACACCGTCGTCGTCACCGGCGCGGCGGAAGCCGTCCTGGAGCGCTGCGCCACGGCGCCCGGCGAGCGCGACCGGCTGCTCGCCCTCGCCGCCCGGGAGGCGGACGCCGGCCTCAGGGTCCTGGCCGTCGCCACGGCCGACCGCCCCGCCGGCGCCCGCCGGGCCCCTGCCCGTACGGCCGATCCCCGGGGCCTGGCCTTCCAGGGCCTGGTGACCTTCCGGGACGCCCTCGCCCCCACCGCCGCCGAGGCCCTGCGCGAACTGGCCGCCCGCGGCGTCACCGTGAAGGTCCTGACCGGCGATCACCCCGCCACGGCGGCCCGGGCCTGCCGGGACCTGGGCCTGGACCCCGGCGACGTACGGACCGCCGCGCAGCTGTCCGACGGCCCCGGCGGAGCGACAGTCGTGGCCCGCTGCACCCCGCAGGACAAGGCCCGCCTCGTCACCTCCCTGCGGGCCGCCGGGCACACCGTCGGCTTCCTCGGCGACGGTGTGAACGACGTGGCCGCGCTGCGCGCGGCCGACGTCGGCATCGCGCCCCGCT
Organism: Streptomyces sp. NPDC029044; assembly: GCF_040637495.1. Taxonomy (NCBI): domain Bacteria; kingdom Bacillati; phylum Actinomycetota; class Actinomycetes; order Kitasatosporales; family Streptomycetaceae; genus Streptomyces; species Streptomyces sp. NPDC029044. The sequence continues at coordinate 97,918 of NZ_JBEZWN010000015.1, read as the reverse complement.
CCGCCGTCGGCGTGGCACGGGAGAGCGCCGACGTCGTGCTCGCCGACAAGGACCTCACGGCGATCGGCCACGCGATCACCGCCGGCCGGTACGCGAGCGGCAACATCGCCTCGTACCTGCGCGTCACGCTCTCCTCGAACCTCGGCAACGTCGTCGCCATGCTCGCCGCCGGGCTGCTCCTGCCCTTCCTGCCGATGCTCCCGGCCCAGGTGCTCACGCAGAACCTGTGCTTCGACGCGGCTCAGCTGGCCTTCGCCCACGACCGTCCCGGCGCGGCCGCCCTGCGCGGTCCGGCGGTGCTGAGACCGCGCTCGTTCCTCCGCTTCGCGGCCGGTTTCGGGATGCTCAACGCGCTGGCCGACCTCGCCACCTTCGCCGTCCTCGCCCTGGCGCTGCACGGCCCGGACGCCGCCGTGGACGACGAGGCGGTGTTCCACTCCGCCTGGTTCACCGAGAACCTGCTCACCCAGGCCGTGGTCATGGTGCTCCTGCGCACCGGCCGGCGCGGCGGACCGGGCCGTGCGCCCGGTCCGGTCGGCCTGGCGGCGGCCGGCCTCGCCGCCGTCGGCGTGCTGCTCCCGCCGAGCCCCCTCGGATCGGCCCTCGGCATGACGGCCCTGCCCGCCGCGTACTACCTGCTGCCGGGCCTTGTCCTCGGGCTGTACGCGCTGGCCCTGGCCGCGATCCGTGCCCGGCGCCGTCAGCCGTAGGTGAGGTTCGAGCAGGGATTGTCGTCCGCGGACCGGGCTCCGTCGGCCACCTCGGACGGCACGGCGGACGGGGCTGGGGCGGCGGACGCGCCCGCCGCCGGGCTGTCCGCGTACGTCTGCCCGAGGACGACACTGATCCCGCTGCCGGTCACGGACCGCAGCCCGGCCCCGGGGAAGGCCCGCGCGACGGTCCTGGCCCGGTCCTCCTGGCCCGGCCCGTACTCGACCAGCGTGGTGCTGTGGTCCTGGCCGGCCGCCGTCGCCGTGCCCGTGACGGTGAAGCCGTCGCCGGTGAGTTCGGCGGCGGCGCGGGCGGCCAGGCCCGGAACGGTGGTGCCGTTGTAGACGGCGACGTCGATGCCCGCACCGGAGACCGGCGTGGGGGAGGCGGCCGCACCGGAACCGGCTGGTCCGGTCTTCTTGCCGCCGGCGTTCTTGCCGTCGATCGTGCGGTCGGACCTGAGCGCGGCCCACAGCGCGTCCGCGTCCGGCTGGACGATCGCCACCCGGGACCCCTCGTAACGCCAGGGCAGGGTGACGAACTTGGTGTTGTGCAGGTCGATGTCCTTCAGGGTCATCGCGAAGGAGATCAGCTTGTCGGCGGAGCCGAGGCCGGGGTCGACGGTGAGCGATTTCGTTGCGGCGTCGGCCAGCGGCAACAGCCTCGTGGGGGTGAGGCCCTTGCTCTTGACCTCCTTCAGCAGGCTCGCCACGAAAGCCTGCTGGCGCTTGATCCGGCCGATGTCGGAGCCGTCCCCGATGCCGTGCCGGATCCGGACGTAGTCCAGTGCCTTCTGCCCCGATACGGTCTGCTCGCCCTGGTGGAAGAGCAGCTTGCCCGGGGCGGTGAGATGCGGATCGAGGTCGTTCTCGTAGACGTCCTGCGGCAGGCACACCCGGACCCCGCCCACCACGTCCGTCAGGTCCGCGAAGCCCTTGAAGTCGACGACGACGGTGTGGTCGACGCGCAGCCCGGTGAGCTGCTCGACGGTGTTCTGGGTGCAGGCCGGGTTGCCCTTCGGCGTCTGGCCGACCGAGTAGGCCGCGTTGAACATCGTGTCCGGCTGGGCCTTGGTCCACGTGCCGTCGGGCAGTTTGCAGGGCGGGATGGTGACCAGCGTGTCGCGGGGGATGGAGACGGCGATCGCGTGCCGGTGGTCGGCGTAGACGTGCAGCAGGAAGGCGGTGTCCGAGCGGCCGACGTCGTCCTTGTCGCCGCCGCCCAGCGCGCTGTTGCCGCCGGTGCGGGTGTCGGACCCGATGACCAGGACGTTCTCGCCCTTCGACGAGCCGGCGTCGGGGCGGTTGTCGGACAGGCCGCCGGAGTCGAACGTGCTGATGTCGCCGTCCAGCTTGAGGTACAGCCAGCCGGCGCCGCCCGCGGCGAGCACGAGGAGGGCCAGGGTGACCAGGAGGGCGGTGCGTATGCCCCGGCCGCGGCGGCCGCGCCGGCGCCTGCGATCGCGCGGGGCGCCCCGGTTGCCGTGGGCGGCGCCCCCGCTCCGGTGCCGCGGCGGGTCCGTCCTCCGATTGCTGGTGACCGTCATCGGCGTCTGCTTGCCTTTCGCCCGGGGGTTGTACAGTTGCGCAATGTAGCAACTGTTGACGAGAGGGAGGGCATGACGTGCTGCGCAACGGACTGGAGCCCTGGCATCTGCTGATCGTGGCGATCGTCGTGATCGTCCTGTTCGGCTCGAAGAAGCTGCCGGACACGGCGCGATCACTGGGCCGCTCGATGCGGATCCTCAAGAGCGAGGCCAAGGCGCTGAAGGAGGAGGGCGGTTCGGGCGCGGCATCCGGCGAGCAGAACCGGCCCTCCGCGCCCGTCGACGCCGGCTAGGACCGGCTTCTTCCGGATCGGCCGAGGGGGCTCCTCAGGGCTGCCGCGCCGGCGTCGGGGCCGGGGACTCGGCCGCCCGGGCCTCCTTCCGGCGCTGTCTGCGGCTGACGCGGGGTTCCTGGTCCGGGAGCCAGCCGAAGGCGAGGCAGCTGCCGGTCACGCCCAGGAGCAGGCCGACGAAGAAGCCGCCCAGGTTGGAGGTCATCCAGGTGCCCAGGGAGACCAGGACGCCGATGACGGAGTAGAACAGGCGCTGGGTGGGGTTGAAGAGGATCAGCACGCCGCACAGCAGCATCACCACCGGGAGCAGATAGCCGGCCAGGCCCTGCATGCCGACGTGCAGGATGACGTCCAGCGACGCCTTCAGGGTGAGCAGGACCTCCGCGCCGCCCAGGGCGAGCAGCAGCCCGCCCCAGAACGGACGGCCGGCCCGCCACTGCCTGAAGGCGGGCCGGAACCCCTGGAGCGGGCCGCGCGGCATCAGCAACCCGATCCGCTGAAGCCCAGCTTCAGGCCCGGCAGCTTGAACACACCTGCCGTCGTCGCGTAGTTGGTCTGCCGCAGGTTGGCGATGTGCACCGTGTCGGACTGCTGGCTGAACACGCCGATCGGCCCGCGGCCCTTCGGGCCCGCCTTGTTCAGGGTGCTGGCGTCGTTGCCGATCTCGATGTTGGTGAAGGCCGCGTCGCCGGACAGCTCGGTGGAGTCGGTCGTCAGATCGCTGGCGCGCACCTTCTGCGAGCCCTCGCCCGCCCTGATGACCAGGTTCGTGCCGCCCAGGTCGACGCTCTGGCAGAGCTTGGTGAGCGTCGCGTTCTTGATCACGGACGTGACGACCAGCACCTGGCCGCCGGTCTCGCCCGCGTTGGGGCTGCCCTCGGCCATCTCGTCCAGGCCGCCGAACTGTGCGAAGCCGGTGCCGTCCAGTTCGGTGGCGGTGACCGTGAAGGGCATGCCGGAGATGGCGAACTGCACACCCAGGGCCCCCTCGGCGGTGAGGACGGCGAGGCCCGCGGCGGCCAGGGTGGCGGGCACCGCCATCACCGCGGCCCGGCGGGCCCGGACCCGCCCGCGTCGCGCGGGGGCGTCACTGACGTCCGGGGCGGCGGCGCCGTCCGGTCTTTCGGGGGTGTGCTCGGCGGAGGAGGTCATGTCTGCTCCAGGTGCATGTCGGTGCGGATCGGACTTCGGTGGCACGTTGTCCTGGCGCGGACACCGACCGCGTACGTACGTCTCCCGCAACTCCCGGCGGTTGCAAGGGCTTTCCGTTACGCCGCAGTAGCCGTCGAGGAAGTTACCGGGGGTTACATGAAGGGTCAAGGGAAGTGTGAACAAAGAGTGGTGATTGTGCGGCACAGGTGAGTCGCCGGTCTTCCGAAAGACTCACTGCGCGCACAACTCCCCTGCAAAGCCTTGACGTTGACTCAGCGGCAGGTCTACAACTCTCCTCGTCCCACCGGATCCGTGGCGCCGGATCCGCCACGCGGCCCGTCCGTGTGTCCTGGACCCGCTCGCCCCGTCAGGGCATCTCGTCGCCCGGTGCGTCCGAACGGGCTTTCCCTCGCCCGAGCCCCTCCGCCACGGCACGGCCGCTTCCTCCGGAGCCGCGCCACCAGCCACCCCCCGCCCGGCCCGGCCGGAGGTCCCTTCCCGTGTGATCCTCCGGCCGGTGACCGGCCTGCCGTTGCCGGCCCGTCACGTACGGAGAAGGCGTGACGGGCAGGCAACGGCGGACGCCCGGCACACCCCCCACCGCTCACCCCCCGCTATCGAAAGAGGTACACCCCCATGCGTACGCGCACCCTCCTCACCCTCACCGCCGCCGTCGCCGCCCTGGGTCTCGCCGCCCCCGCCTCCGCGGCCGACACCCCTGTCCTGACCACCGCCGACGGAGCCGCGGTCGCGGTCGGCGACGTCCTCGACGCGTCCCTGGCGAGCGGCACCGCCGCCACCTTCTACTCCAGCGCGACCGGCACCAGCGGCATCTCCTGCACCAAGTCGGCGTTCTCCGCCGCCGTCACCGACAACCCCGCCGCCCCCGGCACCGCGACGGAGTCCCTGACCTCGCACAGCTTCGACACCAGCGGCTGCACCACCAACGTCGTCGGGGTGCTCGGCGTCAGCGGCATCACCGTCGACAACCTGCCCTACACCACCAGCGTGTCCTCCGGCGGCACCGTCTCCGTGACTCCGGCCGCGGGCTCCGCCGTTCAGTCCACGGTCAAGCTGCGCACCCTGCTCGGCACCATCACCTGCGTCTACCAGGCCCCCGGCCTGACCGGCACGGCGAGCAACGCCGACAACAGCATCTCCTTCACCAACCAGCAGTTCACCAAGGTGTCCGGCTCGTCGCTGTGCTTCGCCAACGCCTTCTTCACCGCCAAGTACGCCCCGGTGACCAAGGGCGGCGTCGCCGTCGTCGTCAACTAGTGCCGGTCGAACGCTGCCTGTTGGGGCACTAGTTCAGCGTCGCCGTAGCCGTACGGCGAGGGCGGCGCCGCCGGTGAGCAGCAGCACCGCAGCGGCGCCGCCCGCCAGCACGGGCGCGGACGGGCCGGAGGCCGGGCCGGACGTCGTGGCCAGCGGCGTGTGATCGCCCTGGGGCCGCGGGCCGGGGGAGTCCCCGGCGGGGCTCGCCACCGGCTCCTCCTTCGCCGGCTCCTTCTTCTGCCCGGCCTTCTCCTTCTCCTTCTCCGGCTCCCTCTCCTCCTGCTCCGCCTTCCGTTCCGCGCTCGCCTCCTCCTGCCGAGGCTCCTTCTCCTCCCGCTTCTCCGGGAACAGCACGTCCGAGCACGAGTAGTAGGTGTCCGGCGTGCTGCTGTTCTGCCAGACCGTGTACAGCACATGCCGCCCGGTCCGGTCGGAGGGCAGAGTGGCCTCCATGCGGTAGGCGCCGTCCCTCAGGGGCGGGTCCGTCACCTCGGCGAACGGCTTGAGGGGCAGGTCGGACCAGGACAGCGGCCCGGCCGGGTCGTAGCCGGGCTTCGTCAGATACATCCGGAACGTGCCGGTGTGCGGGATCGTCGAGACGTACCGCATCGTCAGCGTCGCGCCGGGCGCCATCCGGGTCGACGGCCAGTCGGCGCGGGCGAGGTCGAGCCCCCGGTAGGCGGGCAGGCCCCCGCTGCACAGCTTCCCGTCCGGGATCACCGCGCGGTCCCGGCCGTTCACGTTCGCCACCCGCAGGTTGTCCCACGCCGTGAAGGGCGCGCCGTTCGCTGCGACGGCCGCACGGCACGCCGCCGTGCCCGCCCGGTCACCGCCCTCCGGGGAACAGGCCACCACCCGGCTCACCGGGTCCGTCGGCGCCCCGTGCGCACGGGCGGGCCCCGCCGTCCCGAGCAGCAGCAGCGGGGTCACCAGAACCGCGGCGAGTGCGGTGCGGTGTGCGGTCGTACGAGGCATCCGTCTGCTTCTCCTCGGCCCGGGCGGCGACGTTCGGTAGTGCAGTACGGGAAATCGGCCCGACGCGTTCATCGCGCCACGACCTGCTGCAAAAGGGGCCATTGAGCACTCAACTGCCCGCCGTTCGCCCGCCATAGAGGGTGGCCGGGCAAGTGGATCGAGGGTTTCCCCCGTATCCCGCTGACCTTTCCTTTGCCTATCGTTCGACCACAGCTGACCCACAGGTAACCCCGAACGGTCCGCTCCCCACACGCCTGGCCGGCCATCGCGTCGCTCTTCGCTTTTCGAACCACCCCCCTCCGCTTCGAGGACGAAGCGACTCAACCGCCGCTCCGCCCAGCCCGGAGTCCGGCCACGAAAGGCAACGACCGTGCGTATCTCCCCAGAGCTCAGACGGAAGCTGATATCCGTCGCCGTCGTCTCCACCGCCCTGCTGACCGCTGCCCCCGCCTCGGTCGCCGTCGCCCAGGAGCCGGCTCCCCGCCCGGCCGCCGTTCCCGCCGCGCAGACCGAGGCCGCCCCGGGCGTCCGGGCCGAGCGCCTCATCGTCGGCTACAAGTCCGGCGCGAGCGAGGCCAAGTCCAACAAGGCGGCGGCCGCCGACGCCGCCTCCAAGGCCGACAAGACCGGCGAGGACGTGGACTTCCAGCGCCGCCTCGGCACCGGTGCCGCCCTCGTCGAGCTGGGCTCCGACCCCACCCGGGCGTCCGTCTCCGATGTCGTCGCCGCGTACCAGGCCGACCCGCAGGTCGCCTACGTCGTCCCGGACCGTCTGAACAAGCCGACGGCCGTCACCCCGAACGACACCGAGTACAGCAAGCAGTGGGACCTGTTCGAGTCCACCGCGGGCATGAACGTCCCCGCCGCCTGGGACACCACCACCGGCAGCGGCGTGACCGTCGCCGTCATCGACACCGGTTACGTCGCCCACTCGGACCTGGCCGCGAACATCGTCGGCGGCTACGACTTCATCTCCGACACCGCCGTCTCCGTCGACGGCAACGGCCGTGACAGCAACCCGGCCGACCCGGGCGACTGGTACAACGCGAACGAGTGCGGCCAGGGCATCCCGGCCTCCACCTCGTCCTGGCACGGCACCCACGTGGCCGGCACCATCGCCGCCGCCACCAACAACGGCAAGGGTGTCGCCGGTATCGCCTACGGCGCGAAGATCTCCCCGGTCCGCGTGCTGGGCAAGTGCGGCGGCTACGATTCCGACATCATCGACGCCATCACCTGGGCGTCCGGCGGCAGCGTCTCGGGCGTGCCCGCCAACACCAACGTCGCCAAGGTCATCAACATGAGCCTCGGCGGGGGCGGCGCCTGCTCCAGCGCGACCCAGAGCGCCATCAACGGCGCCGTGAACCGCGGCACCTCGGTCGTCGTCGCAGCGGGCAACGAGAACACCAACGCCTCGTCCTCGTCCCCGGCGAACTGCAACAACGTCATCACCGTCGCCGCGACCAACCGCGCCGGCAGCCGTGCCTCGTACTCCAACTACGGCTCGGTCGTGGACATCTCCGCCCCCGGCGGTGAGACCCGCACCTCCACCGCCAACGGCATCCTCTCCACGCTGAACTCCGGCACCAAGACGCCGTCGAGCGAGAACTACGACTTCTACCAGGGCACCAGCATGGCCACCCCGCACGTCGCGGGCCTCGCCGCGCTGATGAAGTCGGCCAACTCCGCCCTCACCCCGGCGCAGATCGAGTCGGCCATCAAGGCCAACGCCCGTGCCCTGCCGGGCACCTGCTCCGGCGGCTGCGGCGCGGGCCTCGCGGACGCCGCCAAGACGGTCCAGGCCGTCAAGGGCGGTACGTCCACCGGCACGACGTTCTCCAGCACCACCGCCGTCGCCATCCCGGACAACGGCGCCGCGATCGAGTCCCCGATCAGCGTCACCGGCCGCAGCGGCAACGCTCCCTCGGCCCTCCAGGTCGGCGTCGACATCACCCACACCTACCGCGGTGACCTCGTCATCGACCTGGTCGCGCCGGACGGTTCGGCGTACCGCCTGAAGGCCGCCGCGTCGGACTCCGCGGACAACGTGAACACCACCTACACGGTGAACGCCTCCGGCGAGGTGGCCAACGGCACCTGGAAGCTGCGCGTCCAGGACACCGCCGCCCAGGACACGGGCACCCTCAACAGCTGGAAGCTGACCTTCTGATCCTCCCTCGGCAACGCTGAACGAGGCAGGCCACGAACGGGCGGGCCGGCCGGTGCGGATGGGGCACCGGCCGGCCCGCCTTCACGTCCGGCCCCGGGTTCCCCACGATTAGATACCGAACGCGCTGTTTTCTTTCACCAGTTGCGCTTGTTTTGCCGGATGTGCACCCGCACTCCGGCACACTGGTGTGATGGGCGCCGTCTCAGGGTGAGTTATCGTGTACGGGGGGTAAAAACAAACGGCATGACCCGTTCATTTCCGTCCCGGGAGAGTTCAGCCGATGGCGAGGCAGTTGCGAGCCGAGCAGACCCGCTCGACGATCATCACGGCAGCCGCTGACCTGTTCGACCGTCGCGGCTACGAATCGACCAGTCTCAGCGACATCGTGGAGCACGCCCACGTCACCAAGGGTGCCCTGTACTTCCACTTCGCGGCGAAGGAGGATCTCGCCCACGCGATCCTCGAACTCCAGTCGCACACCGCCCGCCGGCTGGCGACGGAGACGGACAATCGCGGCCACACCTCCCTGGAGGCGCTGATGCGCCTCACGTTCGGCATCACCCGCATGTCCGTCGAGGACCCGGTGCTGCGGGCCGGACTGCGGCTCGCCACGGGAGGGCTCCGGCCGAAGCCGCCCCTGAGCCACCCCTTCACCGAGTGGCTGGACATCGTCACCGCCCGGCTCGTCGGCGCGGTCAAGGAGTCCGACGTCCACCCGGACGTCGATGTCGACGTCGTGGCCCACTCGTTGGTCTGCTTCTTCGTCGGCACCCGCGTCGTGGGCCGCTCCCGCGAGCCGGTCGCGCGCCAGCCCCGCCGGACGGCGGAGATGTGGAACATACTCATCCGCGGCCTGGTCCCGGTGACCCGCCGGGCCCGCTATCTGAGCCTGGCGGCCCGTCTGGAGCGGGAGATCGCACCGGTGTGACCGGGGCGCCCCGGCGGCCCGCCCCGTCCGGCGGGCACACGCATCACCGCGGCATGGGCCGCGCGTTACCGTGAGGCCCATGGCCGACACCCCCTCCGCACCCCTGCTCCTCGGCAATGAGCCAGGCTCCTTCCCCCACAGCGTGCTGGCCGAGCGGCACCCCGCCATCATCCGGCAGGTCCGCGAGGCCTTCCCGTACGAACCCGGGCAGCACCGCGCCCTCGACGAACTGCTCGTCAACTGCACCGAGGGCGAGATCGAGCCCCTCCCCGCCGACGCGCACGACCGGGACCACTGGGAGACCTGGGGGCTCGGCGAGTACACCGGCCGCTCCTGGTTCGACGTGCCGTGGCTCTGGTCCGAGAGCTGGTTCTACCGCCGACTGCTCCAGGCCGTCGGCTGGTTCGGTCCCGGCCCGTGGCAGGGCGTCGACCCCTTCCGCCCCTTCAAACTCGCCGAACTCGACTCCGCCGAGACCGACGAGGAACTCGCCGCACTCGACGACCTCGCCGGCCGTCCCGCCGCCGAACAGGCCCAGGCCCTGCTGCACGGCTCCCTGTGGGGCAACCGCGCCGACCTCGGTTTCCGCCTCTCCGCCGAGGGCGCGCGGGCCGCGGACGCCGCGCCCGGGCTGGTCGCCGACGACAGCGACCGGCTCTGGTCGCTGCTGGACAAGGCCGACCGGGGCACGCTGTACCTGGTGGCCGACAACGCGGGCCGTGAACTCGTTCCCGACCTCCTCCTCATCGCCCACCTCCTGGACAGCGGCCGCATCGGACAGGCGGTCCTGCACGTCAAGCCGTACCCCTACTACGTCTCCGACGCCACCACCGCCGACGTCGTCGACGCCCTGCGCCGGCTGACCGGGGCCGGGGGAGCGGCCGCCGGGTACGGGCGGAGCCTGTGGTCCGCCCTGGGCGACGGGCGTCTCACCCTGCGCGCCCACCCCTTCTCCAGCGCCCCGCTGCCGTACGCGGAGATGCCCGGCGACCTGCGCGCCGACTTCGCCGCGGCCACCCTCACGATCGTCAAGGGCGACCTCAACTACCGCCGTCTGGTGGGCGACCGGCTCTGGGACCCGACCACGCCGTTCACCGACGTGGCCACCTGCTTCCCCGGCCCGGTCGCCGCCCTGCGCACCCTGAAGTCCGACGTGATCACCGGCCTCGACGCGGACACCGAGGCCGCCCTGGTCGCGGCGGAGGACCAGCGCTGGCGCACCAGTGGCACGCACGCGCTGATCCAGGTGCGGGACGTTCCCTGATTCACACGATGGTGTGATCATGTGCGACGCGGTGGATGCCGTCGCGGGGCGCCGGGTAGGGCCCGGCCATGACGCAGCCGTTCGAACTCCCGCACTTCTATCTGCCGCATCCCGCGCGGCTGAACCCGCACGTCGACGAGGCCAGGGCGCATTCGACGCAGTGGGCACGCGAGATGGGCATGCTGGAGGGATCCGGCGTCTGGGAGCAGGACGACCTCGACGCGCACGACTACGGCCTGCTCTGCGCCTACACCCACCCCGACTGCGACGGCCCCGCCCTCTCCCTCATCACCGACTGGTACGTGTGGGTCTTCTTCTTCGACGACCACTTCCTGGAGATGTACAAACGCAGCCAGGACCGCACCGCCGGCAAGGCCCACCTGGACCGGCTGCCGCTGTTCATGCCGCTGGACCTGTTCGCTCCCGTGCCGGAACCGCGCAACCCCGTCGAGGCGGGCCTCGCCGACCTGTGGGCCCGCACGGTGCCGGCGATGTCCGAGGACTGGCGCCGCCGCTTCGCCGTGGCCACCGAGCACCTCCTCAACGAGTCGATGTGGGAGCTGTCCAACATCAACGAGGGGCGGATCGCCAACCCCGTCGAGTACATCGAGATGCGCCGCAAGGTCGGCGGTGCCCCCTGGTCTGCGGGGCTCGTGGAGTACGCGACCGCCGAAGTACCCGCCGCCGTGGCCGGGTCCAGGCCGCTGAGGGTGCTGATGGAGACGTTCTCCGACGCCGTGCACCTGCGCAACGACCTGTTCTCCTACCAGCGCGAGGTCGAGGACGAGGGCGAGAACAGCAACGGCGTGCTCGTCCTGGAGACCTTCTTCGGCTGCACCACCCAGGAGGCCGCCGACACCGTCAACGACGTCCTCACCTCCCGCCTCCACCAGTTCGAGCACACGGCGTTCACCGAAGTGCCCGCCCTGGCCCTGGAGAAGGGCCTGCGGCCGGACGAACTCGCGGCAGTGGCCGCTTACACGAAAGGGTTGCAGGACTGGCAGTCCGGTGGCCACGAGTGGCATCTGCGCTCCAGCCGCTACATGAACGAGAACGCGGTGCGCGGCGGCGGCCCGTGGCCGGGAGGCTCCGGCATCGGCACCTCCGCAGCCGACGTCCGCGCCCTGCTCGCCACGGCCGGTGCCGAGCGTCTGCGCTCGTACACGCACGTGCCGTACCAGAAGGTCGGGCCGGCGCGGATCCCCGACATCCGCATGCCGTTCCCGCTGGAGCTCAGCCCGCACCTGGACCACGCCCGCCGCAGCCTCGGCCACTGGGTGGAGCGCATGGGCATCCTCGCCGAGGGCGTCTGGGACGAGGACAAGCTCCGCGCCTACGACCTCGCGCTCTGCTCGGCCGGTCTCGACCCGGACGCCACGCGCGAGGCCCTCGACCTCAGCGCGCAGTGGCTCGCCTGGGGCACCTACGGCGACGACTACTACCCGCTGGTATACGGCCACCGCCGCGACCTCGCCGCCGCCCGCCTGACCACGACCCGCCTCTCCGCCTGCATGCCGCTCGACGGCGCGCAGCCGCCGCCCCCGGCCAACGCCATGGAGCGCGGCCTGGCCGACCTGTGGGCGCGCACCACCGCGGACATGACGCCCGAGGCGCGGCGCGCGTTCAAGGCCGCGGTCGACGTCATGACCGAGAGCTGGGTGTGGGAGCTGTCCAACCATCTCCAGAACCGCGTGCCCGACCCGGTCGACTACCTGGAGATGCGCCGGGCGACCTTCGGCTCCGAGCTGACCCTGAGCCTGTGCCGGATGGGACACGGCCCGGCCGTCCCGCCGGAGGTCTACCGCAGCGGACCGGTCCGCTCCCTGGAGAACGCCGCGATGGACTTCGCGTGCCTCCTCAACGACGTCTTCTCGTACCAGAAGGAGATCGAGTACGAGGGCGAGATCCACAACGCGATCCTCGTCGTGCAGTCGTTCTTCGGCTGCGACTACCCGACCGGGCTCGGCATCGTGCACGACCTGATGGACCAGCGCATGCGCCAGTTCGAGCACGTCGTCGAGCACGAACTGCCCGTCCTGTACGACGACTTCCGGCTCACGGGCGAAGCGCGCGCGGCGATGGGCAGGTACGTGGCGGACCTGCGGAACTGGCTGTCCGGCATCCTCCACTGGCATCGCGAGGTGGACCGCTACAAGGACGCTTGGCTGTCCCGCCGTGCCCACCGCTTCCTCCCCGACCGGCCGCCGGCCGTGCCCGTCCCCGCGCTGCGCTGACCGGCCCGCCTGCTCCACGGCGCGTACCGCACCCGGCGACCGGTGCGGTACGCGCCGTGCCCGCGTCCGGGCCGCCTCAGGACCGCCCCGGCCCCGGTCAGTCTCACTCGTTCGTGGCTCGTCGGCCGCCGATGTGCCGGGTAGAGCACCTGCCGTGATCGCTCCGGGATCCGCCGGAGGCGATCGGCACCATCCGGAGGCGAGCCATGGAACAGACCGCGCTGCGACCCAAGCCGATGCCGGGGCAGGAGCCCGACGGGGCCGCACCGGCGACGGGACCCGGCCCGTCGCGGCCCCGCCCGCACGCCGTCCGGCGCCGGGGGAGGCGGCTCCTCAACGTGCTGCTCGCCGGATGCACCGGCGTGGTCCTGGTGCTGTCCGGGATCGGGCTCGGGGCGATGGGCGCCGCGGTGCTCGGCAAGGGCGGGCGCTTCGACCCGCGGGGGTGGCACTCGGCCTCGCTTCCGGGCCCCTCACCCTCCGCCGCCCCCTCCGCGCCCGCCGCCGCGACCCTCGGGGTGCAGGTCATGGACGACCGGAAGCCGGGGGCCGTGGTCGTGGGGCTGCACGTCCCCGGGCCGGCCCAGGCCGCCGGGCTGGTGCGCGGCGATGTCCTCCTCGCCTTCGGCACGACCCGGATCGACACGGCCGCCGACCTGGTCCGGGCCGTGGCCCGCGCCCGTCCGGGCTCCGAGGTCAGACTGACCGTGCGCCACCGCGGCGGCGGCTACGAGCAGCTGGTCCTCGTGCCGGCCGTCGCGGCGTGAAGCCCGCCCGCACGGCACGACCCGGGGCCGTGGACGCCCCGCGGCCGGGCCCTGACCGAAAAACCGGCACCAGGCATCAGCGCTGGTGCCCGAGCAGCCTCCGTCGCGGGGCAGGTTGCCCGGGTGAATGCCCGCAGACGGCTCGCGCCGCCCCCTCCGGCCGGGCAGGATGCTGCCCGTAGCCCCTTCGTCCGTCCTGGGAGGCCCGGATGACCGGAAGTACGGCCGCCACCTTCACCGCCGACGACTACCGGGCCCGCATGGAGCGGGCCGCGCGGGCGGCCGCCGAGGCCGGTCTCGCCGGTCTGCTGGTGGCCCCGGGGCCCGACCTGGTGTGGCTCACCGGCTACACGCCCCCGGCGGTCACCGAGCGGCTCACCCTGCTGGTCCTCGCCGCCGGGCAGGAGCCCGTCCTCGTCGTCCCCGCCCTGGAGGCCCCGGACGCGCACCGGGCGGCCGGCGCGTCCGCCCTGGCCCTGCGCGACTGGACCGACGGCAAGGACCCCTACGCCGCCACCGCCGCCCTCCTCGACGCCTCCGGCCGGTTCGGCATCAGCGACAACGCCTGGGCCCTGCACCTGCTGGCCCTCCAGCAGGCCCTGCCCGGCAGCTCCTACGCCTCGCTCACCGAGGCCCTGCCGATGCTGCGCGCCGTCAAGGACGCGGCCGAGCTGGACCTCATGGCCGCCGCGGGTGCCGCCGCCGACGCGACCTTCGAGGAGATCCGGGGCGTCCCCTTCGCCGGGCGCCGGGAGTCCGAGGTGGCCGCGGACCTCGACCGGCTGCTCCGCGGCCACGGACACGAGCAGGTCGACTTCACCATCGTCGCCTCCGGCCCGAACGGCGCCAACCCGCACCACGAGGCGGGCGAGCGCGTGATCGCCCGGGGGGACACGGTCGTCCTCGACTTCGGCGGCCTGCGCGACGGCTACGGATCCGACACCTCCCGCACGGTTCACGTCGGCGAGCCCACCGACGAGGAACGCCGCGTCCACGACATCGTGCGCCAGGCCCAGGAGGCCGGCTTCCGCGCGGTGCGGCCCGGGGCCGCCTGCCAGGACGTGGACCGGGCCGCCCGCCGGGTGATCGCCGACGCCGGTTACGGCGAGTACTTCATCCACCGCACCGGACACGGCATCGGCGTCACCACCCACGAGCCGCCCTACATGATCGAGGGCGAGGAACGGCCCCTCGTGCCCGGCATGTGCTTCTCCGTGGAACCCGGCGTCTACCTGCCCGGCCGGTTCGGAGTCCGCATCGAGGACATCGTCACCGTCACCGAGGACGGAGGGCGGCGCCTGAACACCACCACCCGCGAGCTGGTCATAGTGGAGTGAGGCCCCGATGTCCCCAGCACGCCTCCCGAACGGCAACGGCGCGACCATGACCCAGGCACCCACACCCACCGCGGACACCGTCCGCCGGCTGGTCCTGTCCCTCCTCAAGGACACCAAGGACGCCAAGGACATCAAGGACGGCAAGGAAGCCAAGGACACCGGAGACGACCGGGGCGGCCCCGACGTCCGGCCCGCCACCGAGGGCGCCGACCCCGTCACCTGGTGGGTCGGCTCCCGTCACGTACTGCGCCTCGCGCCCGACCGTAAGGCCACCCTGCGCCAGCGGCGCGAACTGCGTCTGCGCGACCTCGTCCGTCCGCACCTTCCCGCGGCGGTGCCCGTGAGCGTCGCACAGGGCGAGTGGGCCCCCGGGCTCGGCTACACGCTCGACACCAAGGTGCCCGGCGGCTCCGGGGAGGAGCACGACGTCTCCGCCGTCGGCGAGGCCGACCTCGCCGGGCTCCTGACGGGTCTGCGCGAGGTGCCGGTCCGGCAGGCCGAGACGCTCGGTCTGCCGCGCGCCGCGCCCCGCTCCCTGGAGGCCCTGCGCCGCTCCGCCGTACGCGCCGCCGAACGCCTCGCCCAAGCCGACGAGTTCGACGCCGCGCGCCTGCACCAGCTCACCCCGCCCGCCGCGTCCCAGCTCGCCGCCCAGCCCGGCTCGGCCGTCCTCACCCACCACGCCCTCACGGGCAGCCATCTCGTGGTCAGCACCGACGGCCGGGTGCGCGGCGTCCTCGGCTGGGCCGGCGCGGTCGTGGGTGACCCGGCCGAGGACATCGCGGGCCTCGCGCTCTCCGTCGGATCGCCCGCCGCCGTCCGCGCCGCCACCCTCGCCGGCTACGGCGCCCGCCCCTGCCTGCGCGGGCTGTGGCTCGCCCGCTGCGACACCGTCGTCCGCCTCGCCGACGACCTCACCGGCAAGAACGCCACTCTCCTGCGGACCCGGCTGCGCCGCGCCTGGGAACCGATCCTGCTGGAACGGGTGACCGACCTGGGGGACGCGGACGACGCCCTGTAGCGGGCCGGGCGGCGCGGTCCCGCACGGTTGTCCGCCTGCCCATTGAAACGCACCGTCGCGGCCGTGTCCCTGCTGACCGCCGCCGCCCTCACGTGCCTGACCGGCTGCTCCGCCGCACCCAGGGCCGCGGCGTCACCGGCACGGCGGCCGACCCCGGCGGAGGGTCTGTCCGCACTCATGGTCACGGCGGCCGACCACGGCACCGGCTACTCCGTGCGGCCCTACGACCCGGCCGGGGGGGGGGAGTCGGTCTTCGCCCGGTCCCCGTCGGAGATCACCGGCAGCGTCCGCACGCCGCCGGCCCCACGCCCGGCGACGAAGCCCTCGCCCACCGCGGCCTCGCCACGCCCGGGCGCGGCACGCCCCGGCCGGGCCGGACCATCGTCGTACGCCGCGGGGACGTCATCGCCGCTCGCACGGCGGTGGGCGGCGCCCGCATCGCGACCTCCGGGCGCGGGACGCGAGACCGGGCCGACCCCGCTCGGCTCTCAGTCCTGGGCCAGTACCACGGCCGACTCCCCGGGCAGCCGCACCGCACCGTCCGCCCCGGGCGTCTCCACCGGCTCCCACGCCGCCAGCACGCGCGCGTGGGGCACGCCGAGCGGCAGGACGGCCGGCTCGGAGGCCAGGTTCACCGCGACGAGGACGTCCCCGCGCCGGAAGGCGAGCCAGCGGAGCTCCTCGTCGTAGGCGACCCTGGTGTCGGCCAGGTCGGGATCGGTCAGGTCCGGCTGCCCGTGACGCAGAGCGAGGAGCTGCCGGTACCAGGACAGCACCCGCGCGTGCGGCTCGCGCTCCGGCTCGGACCAGTCCAGGCAGGAACGGTCCCGCGTCGCCGGATCCTGCGGGTCGGGCACGTCCTCCTCCTTCCAGCCGTGCGCCGCGAACTCCCGCCGCCTGCCCCGCCGTACGGCGTCGGCCAGCTCCGGATCGGTGTGGTCGGTGAAGAACTGCCAGGGCGTGCCCGCCGCCCACTCCTCGCCCATGAACAGCATCGGCGTGAAGGGCGCCGTCAGGATCAGCGTGGCGGCGCAGGCGGCCAGCCCCGGGGAGACGAGGGCCGAAAGCCGGTCCCCCTGGGCCCGGTTGCCGACCTGGTCGTGGGTCTGGCCGTAGCCGAGCAGCCGGTGCCCGGCCACCCGCGTACGGTCCAGCGGACGCCCGTGGTGCCGCTCACGGAAGCTGGAGTACGACCCGTCGTGGAACCAGCCGCCGGTGAGGGTCTTGGCGAGTCCGCCGAGCGAGCCCCGCGCGAAGTCGGCGTAGTAGCCCTGCGACTCACCGGTCAGCGTGGTGTGCAGGGCGTGGTGGAAGTCGTCGTTCCACTGCGCGTGGAGCCCGAGGCCGCCCTCGGTGCGGGAGGTGATGAGACGCGGGTCGTTCAGGTCCGACTCGGCGACCAGGAACAGCGGCCGGCCCGTCTCCGCCGCGAGGGCGTCCACGGCCGTCGACAGCTCCTCCAGGAAGTGCAGCGCGCGGGTGTCCACCAGCGCGTGCACCGCGTCCAGGCGCAGCCCGTCGATCCGGTAGTCGCGCAGCCAGGCCAGCGCGCTGCCGATCAGGTAGGCGCGCACCTCGTCCGAGCCCGGTGCGTCCAGGTTGACCGCGGCGCCCCAGGGGGTGTGGTGGGTGTCCGTGAGGTACGGACCGAACACGGGCAGGTAGTTGCCGGACGGGCCGAAGTGGTTGTGCACCACGTCGAGCACCACGCCCAGGCCGAGTTCATGGGCCCGGTCGACGAAGCGTTTCAGCGCCTCGGGTCCGCCGTACGGCTCGTGCACCGCCCACAGCGAGACACCCTCGTAGCCCCAGCCGTGGGTGCCCGGGAAGGGGCACAGCGGCATCAGCTGCACATGTGTGACGCCCAGTTCGGCGAGGTGGCCGAGCCGCCCGGCGGCCGCGTCCAGGGTGCCCTCGGGCGTATAGGTGCCCACGTGCAGCTCGTACAGCACCGCGCCGGGCAGCGGCCGTCCCTGCCACGCCGCGCGCCACGCGTAGCGCTCGTGGTCGACGACCGCGCTCAGCCCGTCCGGGCCGTCCGGTTGCCGCCGCGAGCGCGGATCGGGCAGCACGCGCCCGTCGTCCAGCGCGAAGCCGTACCGGGACCCCTCGCGCGCCTCGGCCTCGCCCCGCCACCACCCCGCCCGTTCCGGATCGCGCTCCAACGCATGGGTGACGTCGTCGCACTGGAGCGTCACTCGGCCGGCCTGTGGTGCCCACACCTCGAACTGCACGGACGGTTCCCCTTCGTCTGCTCACCGTGATGTAGCCCGTCCATGGTGCGGCAAAAGAGATCAATCCGCTGGCGCATCCACCCATTTGCGGCGGGTCTCACCGGGTACGCGCGCAGGGCGGCCGATCGCCCGTTTCCTGGACAGCCCGGCCGCGCTGCCCGACAATCACCCAGTGACGTCGTCCTTCGAGTTCAACACGTTCCCCGCGCGGCTCTCCGACGCGGAGCGCGACCGGGTGCTGAAGGTGCTCCGCGACGGCGTCGCCGTGGGCCGTCTGTCCCACGACACGTTCGTCCGCCGCATGGAGCTGGCGCTCGCCGCCCGCCGCCCGGACGAACTCGCCGCGCTCACCGCCGACCTGCGCACGGAGGGCCGCCTCGCGCGCCTGGTGTTCGGCACCGTCGAGGCCGTCTCCGGATTCTCCGTACGGCTGCGCCGGGCCTGGCAGGCCGAGCGGCTGCCCAAGCTGCAACTGCCCCACCCGTCGCTCGGCCATCCGCTGCGCATAGGCCGCGACCCCGCCAGCGGACTGCGCCTCAATCACGAGACCGTCTCCCGCGTGCACGCAGAACTCCGTCACCAGGGCGGCATGTGGGTCCTGCGCGACCTCGGTTCCACCAACGGCACGACGGTGAACGGACGGCGCGTCGTCGGCGCGGCCGTCGTCCGCGAGGGCGACCAGGTGGGCTTCGGCCGGATGACGTTCCGGCTGTCGGCCGGCTGAGGGTTCCGGCTGCCCCGTCCGAACGCCCGCTGCCGTCCGGCTGCTGGTTCCGGCTGACCGGAAACGGAGCCACGCCTCAGCCCTGGCCTGGGCCTTACCGAAAGTCCGTCCCGCAGGTGTGGCTGAAATCCCCGTGCGGTCCACGGTGTTGACGTACCCCCCAAGTCGTGACTCACTGTGCGTACGCCATCTACACCTGGTGAACCGACGGCACCCACAGGGGAGGTGTGCCCTGCCGCCTCTCCTGCGCTACCCGACCGTCGACGAACTGAGCGCCCGGGCCGCCGCGCTCGTCGTCCGCCACCCCCGTGACGCCCGGCTGCGCCGGGTGGGCACCTCCCGCGCCGGTACCCCCATGTGGCTGCTCTCCGTCGGCCACGGCAGCCGTCAGGCCCTGGTCGTCGCCGGCCCGCACGCCAACGAACCCGTGGGCGGTGCCACCGTGCTGCGCCTGGCCGAGCGCACCCTGGCCGACCCGCGGCTCACCGAGGGCGCCGACGCCACCTGGAACCTGCTGCTGTGCCTCGACCCGGACGGGTCGCGCCGCAACGAGGGCTGGCTGCCCGGCCCCTACACGCTCGGCCGGTACGTCCGGAACTTCTTCCGGCCCGGCTTCCTGGAGCAGCCCGAGTGGCTGCCCGACGGCGCGGCCGGTGCCGCCCTGCCGGAGACCCGCGCCCTGCTCGGCCTCCAGGACGAACTGCGCCCCTTCCTCCAGTGCTCGCTGCACGGCGTGGACATCGGCGGCGGCTTCGTCGAGCTCACCCACGACCTGCCGGGCTTCGACCGGCGCCTGGCCCACATCGCCGCCCGGCTCGGCATCCCCCGCGAACTCGGCGCGTACGACGCCCTGTACTGGCCCGGCCTCGGGCCCGCCGTCTACCGGATCCCGCCACCGCGCCGGGCCGGTCTGGCCGCGGCCATCACGGAGGCCGCCGTCGAGTCCACCTGGTTCCACCCCTACCGGCACGGCACCGTCACCGCGGTGGTCGAGGCGCCCATGTGGGGCGTGACGGCCGTGGCGGACGGCTCCCCGCCCGCGGACCGGGACGCCGTGCTCCGGGCCGTCAGCCGCACCCTGCGCCACGACACGGACCTCCTGCGGCACCTGCTGACCCGGATCCGGCCGCACCTCGCCGCCGTTCCCGACGCGGCCCGCCTGCTCGCCCCCGTCGACGACTACCTCCTGGTGTGCCCCGGCCTCGCCGACGCCTGGGACCCCGACACCGGCGACAGCCCGGCCCACCCCCTGCCACCACTGAGCACCGCCCACCTGGTCGCCCTGCGCATCTCCGGGCGCCGGCTGGCGCTGCGCACGGCGGGGCTGCTGCACCAGCTGGTACGCGCCGCCGGCCACGACCCGGCCGGGGCGCTGCCCGAGCTGGACCGGCTGATCGACCAGTGGTGCGCCGACTACCGCGACGGCTGCCGGGCGCGCTGGATCCCGGTGGCCCGCCAGGCCGAGTACCAGGCCCGCGTGGTGCTCGCCGCGTTCGACCTGGCCGGGCGCCGCGCGCGAGCCCGCTCCGGCTCCGGCGAGCCGGTGCCGATGCAGCGGGACTGAGGCTCACCACGCCCTCGCGCGCGCGTGCAGAGCCGCCGCGACAACTGTGCGGGACTGGTGCTCCACCTGGTGCTCCAAGGGCACCCAGCGGGCGCGGAAGCGCTCCGCGAAGGCGTCGCTCCAGGTCGAGACGAGCTCCTCCAGCTGCTTGGCCGCCGCGTCGTCCGTCCCGCGCAGCACCCGCAGCAGCATGGCCGCCGCCCGCAGCGGCACGCGGCGCGCGAACGCGTCCACGCTGCCGACGTACGCCCGGCTGAGGTCGGCGGGCGGGGTGTGGATCAGGTCGGAGGCCAGACCCGGCACCAGCTCCAGCCCCCACCGGGCGGCCCGCAGCAGCGGCCCGTCCAGCTCCGCCAGCCGGGGCAGCGCACCGTCGAGCACCCGCGTCACCTCCAGCGCGTCGCGCTGGAGCCGGCCCGCCAGCCGCCCGATCGCCGCCGCCGGAGCCGGATGCGGAGCCGGGTCGTCCACCAGGTCGCTCGCCCACATCGGCACCTCGACCACCGCGGTCAGCCCGCCGTACCGGTGCGCGTGGTACCAGGTGCTGTGCCGCGCGTCGTCCGGCAGGCTCGGGTACGCAGGCCCGATCCCCGGCGCGGGCATGACGTGCACGCCCGGCCCGGACGCGGGCCAGCCCGCGGCGTCCGACGCTCCGGTCTCCACCGGGATGTGCAGCTCCGCCGCGGACTTCGCGAACGGCTCGGCCAGCCCCGGCACGTCCTTCGTCAGCTGCACCCAGCTGCCCCCCAGGTCCGTGCCGTGCAGGGTGACCTGCAGATAGGGACGCAGCTCGTCGATGACCCCCGTCAGGGCCCGGGTCTCGGGCGGCAGCCGGTCCGGCGGCAGCACGGACGGCGCCCACTCGGGCTGCTCCGGGCCCGCTGGCCGGAAGAAGCCGAGGTGGTAGTCGTACAGGCTGCGCGGCGCCGGCGTCACGTGCAGACTCGCCCCGTCGGGGTCGGCGCAGAGCAGGAAGTGCCAGGAGATGCCGTCGCGCAGCTCCCGCTGTTCCAGGACCCGCCGGGCGAGCGCCAGCAGGGTGCAGGAACCGGTCGGTTCGTTGGCGTGGGCACCGGCCACCACCAGTACGGCGCGGTGGGCCCGGCCCACGGACATCAGGTGCAGGGGCCTGCCCGCCCGCGAGACACCCACCTGCCGCAGGGTGCACACGCCGGGACGCTGAGCGGTCAACGCCCGGGCAGCGATGAGCTGTTCGGTCACCGTCGGGTAGCGCAGCTCCGGCAGGACACTCACCCCCGTCACATCCGCCCGAGTTCGCCATCGCAGTACCCCACGGCCGTGGTGCGGTGTCAAGGGCCCGGTGGGGGAGCCTCCAGGGGGCGCCCGGAGGCACCGGCGGCCGCCTATTGCTGGTGCAGGCCCCGCCCCGCCAGGGTGAGGAACGCCTCGCCGACCGCCTCGGACAAGGTCGGGTGCGGGTGGACGTGCCGGGCCACGTCGGACGGCTCGGCCTCCCAGCCGACGATCAGCTGGCTTTGGGCGATCATCTCCGACACGTGCGGGCCCACCAGGTGCACGCCGAGCACCCGCCCGCCGGACTCGGTGACGACCTTCACCATTCCGCCCTGCCCGTGCACCATGCCCTTCGCCACGGCGGTCAGCGGCATGGTGTTGGTCTCCACCTCGTACCCCCGCGCGCGTGCCTCGGCCTCGCTCAGACCGACGGCCGCCGTCTGCGGCGAGGAGTAGGTGACCCGGGGCACGGCCGCGTAGTCCACGGGGGCGGACGGCAGGCCCGCCAGCGTCTCGGCCACCAGCAGCCCTTCCGCGAAGGACGCGTGGGCCAGACCGAGCGACGGCGGCGGCAGCAGATCGCCCACCACGTGGACGTCGGGCACGGCCGTCTCCAGCCGGTCCCAGTCGGCCGGTGCGACGAACCCGTGCGCGTCTGTGGCGAGCCCCGCGGCGGCCAGGTCCAGGCCGTCGGTGACCGGGGCCCGCCCGACCGCCACCAGCAGCCGCTCGGCCGCCACCGTGACGGTCTCGCCCCGGGCGGTGCGCACGCGGGCCCGCACCTCGTCGGCGAGGACCTCGGCGTCCAGCAGACGGGCGCCGGCGCGGACGTCGATGCCACGCTTCTTCAGACCCCGGGTCAGATGCCGGCTCACCTCCGCGTCCTCCAGCGGCACGATCCTGTCGGCCGCCTCGACCAGGGTGACCTCGGCGCCCAGGGAGCGATGGAACGAGGCGTACTCCACGCCGATCGCGCCGCCCCCGAGCACCAGCACGGACGCCGGGAGCCCGGGGGCGAAGAGGGCGTCGTCGCTCGTCACCACACGCCGCCCGTCCGGTTCGAGCCCCAGGAGCGTGCGCGGCCGTGAGCCGGTGGCCAGCACAACCCCACGGCGCGCGGAGAGGTCATGCGCGCCGGGTTCGCCGTGCGCGCCCGTACGGCCGCCCGTGGCGCCCGGGACGGCGACCCGCACCGAGCGCGGCCCGGTCAGCCGTGCGCTCCCCGCGATCACCCGCACCCCCGCACCGTCGAGATGCGCCTGAACCCCCCGGTGGTTGCGGGCCACGATGTCGTCGCGGGTGGCCACCAGGGCCGGCCAGTCGACCGCGTCCAAGGTCGCCTTCACGCCCCAGCGTTCGCGGGCCTCGGCGATACCGTCGACGAGTTCGGCCGCGTGCAGCATCGCCTTGCTGGGGATGCAGCCGCGGTGCAGGCACGTCCCGCCGACCTTGTCCCGCTCGACGAGCACGACCTCCAGGCCGAGGGCCGCGGCGCGCAGGGCGGTGCTGTAGCCGCCCGTGCCGCCGCCGATGACGATGACGTCCGGTGAGTCCATGGCCCCAGCCTCCGCCCGGCCCTTGCCATGCGTCCAAGGCAATGTTCTTGTGGAGTCGATGCAGGGCGTTTATGGGGGAGGAGCCGTGAGCCTGCGCCAGATGGAGTACTTCCTGGCGGTCGTCGAGGAGGCGTCCTTCACACGCGCGGCGGAGTTCCTGCACGTCTCGCAGCCCGCGCTCTCCCACCAGATCAAGGCCCTGGAACGGTCCGTGGGCGGAGCCCTCCTGGAGCGCCTGCCGCGGGGCGTGCGCCTGACGCCGATGGGGCGCGCCTTCCGGCCGCACGCCGAGCTTGCCGTGCGCAGCGCGGCCCAGGCCCGCCGCGCGGCCCGCGCCGCGGCCGGTGCCGAGGGCGGTGAACTCCACATCGCCGCCGTCCACTCCGTCGCGGTCGGAGTCCTTCCGGACGTCTTCGCCCGCTGGCGCGCCGCTCATCCCCGGGTACTGCTGCACCTCCACGAATACGCCACCTCCGAGGCGCTGGAGGAGCAGATCCTGCGTGGCACCGTGGATCTCGCCGTCGGCCCGGCGCCGGCCGACCCACCGGGCCCGGTCGTACCGGTCGGCCAGGAGGAGATCGTCCTCGTGGTGCCCTTCGACGACCGCTTGGCGGGCCGGACGACCGTGACGCTGCCGGAACTCGCCGACCGCCCCTGGGTGCGCTGCGCGATGGAGCCCGTCATCGAAGGGCAGCGTTTCCTCGACTGGGCGTGCGGCCGCGCGGGCTTCACCCCGCGCACCGCCGTGTTCACCGAGCACACCTCCACGGCGGTGCGGATGGTCGCGGCCGGGGTCGGCGTCTGCGCCGTTCCCTCCCACCTCGTCCGCGACGCGGTCGGCGGGGGCTGCGTCGTCCTCACACCCGACCCCGCTTGGAGGCGCACCCTGACGGTCTTCTCGCGCCTTCCGCCGAGCGGTGTGGCGGAGAGGTTCGTCGACCTGCTGCGGACGTCCTGGCCGCGCCCGCGAGCCCCGTTGCCGGTCTACGAGGACTGCCCGGAGGAGGGCTCCGCGGTCGCCTGACCTCAGTCGCCCACCCTCTCCAGCAACGCCACCGGCAGTTCCTCGAACAGCTCCGCCACGGGCGCGTGCCCCGTGAACTCGCGCCCGGGCTCCAGCACGTCCGCCCAGCGGCCCGGCGGCAGCGGCAGGCGGGTGTCCTGCCAGCCGCCCGCCTCCGCGAGCCGCAGGGACAGGCGGGTCACCGCCGTCAACGCCGTGCCGGAGCGGACGAAGGCCAGACAGTGGGCCGCCGCCGGGCCCTCGGCCGGCAACGGCATGTACGTCGCCGTGTCGCCGAAGACGCCGGGCCGCCGGGCCCGCAGCCCCAGCGCCGCCCGGGTCACCGCCGCCTTCTCCCCGGACGTGCCGCCGGACTCGGCGGGCGGGAAGTCCACCGCACGCCGGTTGTCCGGGTCGACCAGCGCCCGGTACTCGGCCTCCGTGCCCTGGTAGACGTCCGGGACGCCCGGCATCGTCAGCTGCACCAGGGCCGTGCCCAGCACGTTGGCCCGGATGTACGGTGCCAGCGACTCCCGGAACGCGGCGACCCGCTCGCCCGGCGCCCCGCACGGCCCGGCCGCCACGAACCGTTCCACCGCCTCCTCGTACGGCGGCTCCTGCTCGGTCCAGCTCGTGTACAGGCCCGCCTCCCGCACATGCTTCAGCAGCGCCCCCTGCACCCGCTCCCGTACCCCGGAGGCGGGGCCGAGGCCGAACACCGTCTGCCAGGCCGCCCACGCCAGTTGGGCGTCCGGCACCCCCTCCCCGGTGCGGGTCACCTCCGTCAGGACGTCCGCCCAGCGCTCCGGGCACTCGGTGAGCACCTGCACCGCCGCCCGGACGTCGGCACTGCGCTTGGTGTCGTGCGTGGTGGCCACCGTCCCGGTGGCCGGCCAGTCGCGCTGCACGCGCGCGCAGTACGCGTGGAACTCCTCCGGCGACAGCGCGGGAGCGCCCGGATTGCCGCCCACCTCGGTCGCCGACAGCAGCGGCACGTACCGGTAGAACGCCGTGTCCTCCACCGACTTGGCCCGCAGCGCCGACGAGGTCTGCGCGAACCGCGTCCGGAACTCCAGCTGCGCGGGCCCGTCGCCGTACCGCCCCAGCACCAGGTCCCGTACGACGTCAACCGCACCGGCCTCCTCGGGCACGGTGAAGGCCTGCCGGGCCTCGGCCGCGGCCTCCTGGGTGACCACGGACGCGGCGTCCACGGACTCGTAGGGCCGGTAGACCTCCAGCCGGACCAGGAGCTCTTGGAGCGCGGTGCGCAGGGCCCAGGGCGCGCGGTCGCGCAGCGCCGGCTCCGGCGAGGTCGCGCACAGCCGGGCCGCCACCCGCGTCAGGCGTTCGGTCTCGGTCGCCAGCTCGTGCGTGAGGACCTTGTACGCCGCCCGCCGCACCGTCGCGTCCCACTGCCCGCCCCGGTCCGTCTGCGGAGCAGCGAAGCGCCGGTAGCGCCCGAGCAGGTCCCCGAACCCGGCCGGGTCCGTGAAGACCCCGTCCACCTGCCGCAGGGCGTCGTAGCCGGTGGTCCCGGCGACGGGCCAGGACGCGGGGAGGTGCTCGCCGTCGGCCAGGATCTTCTCCACGACCGTCCAGCGGCCCCCGGTCGCCTCGTGCAGCCGCCGGAGGTAGCCGTCGGGGTCGGCGAGCCCGTCGGGGTGGTCGATGCGCAGTCCGTCGATCACACCCTCGTGGAGCAGTTCGAGGATCTTGTCGTGGGTGGCCTCGAACACCTCCGGGTCCTCCACCCGTACCCCGATCAGCTCCGAGATGCTGAAGAACCGCCGGTAGTTGAGCTCGGTCCGGGCCAGCCGCCACCACACCGGGCGGTACCACTGGGCGTCCAGCAGATGCGGCAGCGGCAGGTCCTCGGTGCCCTCGCGCAGCGGGAGGACGTGGTCGTAGTAGCGCAGGACGTCACCGTCGACGCGCAGCTCGTCGAGCACCTCGCCCAGCGGTCCGCCGAGGACCGGCAGCAGCACCTGGCCGTCCTGCGCCTCCCAGTCGATGTCGAACCACCGCGCGTACGGCGACTTCGGGCCCTCGCGCAGCACCTCCCACAGGGCACGGTTGTGGCGCGGGGCCATGGCCATGTGGTTCGGGACGATGTCCACCACCAGCCCGAGCCCGTGCTCGCGCGCGGTGCGCGCCAGCGCCCGCAGCCCCTCCTCGCCGCCCAGCTCCTCGCGCACGCGCGCGTGGTCGACGACGTCGTAGCCGTGCGTCGATCCCGGCACGGCCTCCAGGACGGGTGACAGGTGCAGGTGCGAGACGCCGAGCGAGGCCAGGTACGGCACGACGGCCGCGGCTGCTCCGAAGGGGAACTCGGGCTGTAGTTGCAGCCGGTACGTGGCCGTGGGCACCACCGGGTCAAGTCGCTCAGGTGTCATGGAACGTACGTACCCGCCCCGCCGCCGTTCGTGTCATCCCCCGCGCCAGGTGCGCCGCGCGTCGCCCGGACGAGTGGCTTCCGGGCGACGCGCGCGCGCCGGGCGGTCAGACGGGCCGCTGGAGCACCGTCATGCTCCGGTCCGTCAGGGTCAGCCGGTCCCCGGCCTGCACCTTCGGTCCGGTGTCCGGGGGCACCCCGTCCGGGTGGGCCGTGTCGACCACGACCTCCCACTGGCGCCCGTGATTGACCGGAACCACGAACTCCAGCGGCTTCGGCGAGGCGTTGAACATCAGCAGGAACGAGTCGTCGGTGATGCGCTCCCCGCGTGCGCCCGGCTCGGAGATCGCGTTGCCGTTGAGGAACACCGTGAGCGCGGACGCCTGCGCCGAGTCCCAGTCCCGCTGGGTCATCTCCCGGCCGTCCGGGGTGAACCAGGCGATGTCGGACAGGTCGTCGTGGGTGCCCTCCACGGGCCGGCCGTGGAAGAAGCGGCGCCGGCGGAAGACGGGGTGGTTGCGGCGCAGCCAGACCATCGCGCGCGTGAAGCCCAGCAGCTGCCTGCTCGCACCCCCTCCGGTGTCCTCTTCCTCCTCGGGCCACTCCACCCAGGCCAGCTCGTTGTCCTGGCAGTAGGCGTTGTTGTTGCCGCGCTGGGTGCGGGCGAACTCGTCGCCGTGGCTGATCATGGGCACGCCCTGGGACAGCATCAGCGTCGCGATGAAGTTCCGCATCTGCCGGGCCCGCAGCCGCAGCACGTCCGGGTCGTCGGTCTCGCCCTCGGCCCCGCAGTTCCAGGACCGGTTGTGGCTCTCGCCGTCCCGGTTGTCCTCGCCGTTGGCCTCGTTGTGCTTGTCGTTGTAGGCCACCAGGTCGTGCAGCGGGAAGCCGTCGTGGCAGGTCACGAAGTTGATCGAGGCCAGCGGGCGGCGCCCGTCGTCCTGGTAGAGGTCGGACGAGCCGGTCAGCCGCGAGGCGAACTCCGCGAGCGTGCGCTGCTCGCCCCGCCACAGGTCGCGCACGGTGTCGCGGTACTTGCCGTTCCACTCCGTCCACAGCGGCGGGAAGTTGCCGACCTGGTAGCCGCCCTCGCCCACGTCCCACGGCTCGGCGATCAGCTTGACCTGCGAGACCACCGGGTCCTGCTGCACCAGGTCGAAGAACGACGACAGCCGGTCCACCTCGTGGAACTGCCGGGCCAGCGTCGCCGCCAGGTCGAAGCGGAACCCGTCGACGTGCATGTCCGTGACCCAGTACCGCAGCGAGTCCATGATCAGCTGGAGCACGTGCGGGGAACGCATGAGCAGGGAGTTTCCCGTCCCTGTCGTGTCCATGTAGTAGCGGGGGTCGTCCGTCAGCCGGTAGTAGCGCGAGTTGTCCAGACCCTTGAAGGACAGGGTCGGGCCCAGGTGATTGCCCTCGGCGGTGTGGTTGTAGACCACGTCGAGGATCACCTCGATGCCGGCCTCGTGCAGCGCCTTGACCGCCGACTTGAACTCCAGCACCTGCTGGCCCCGGTCGCCCCAGGACGCGTAGGCGTTGTGCGGGGCGAAGAAGCCGATCGTGTTGTAGCCCCAGTAGTTGTTCAGGCCCATGTCGACCAGTCGGTGATCGTTCACGAACTGGTGTACGGGCATCAGCTCCAGGGCGGTCACCCCGAGCTCGGTGAGGTGCTCGATGATCGCCGGGTGCGCCAGGGCCGCGTAGGTGCCGCGCAGCTCCTCCGGGAGGCCGGGGTGGCGCATGGTGAGGCCCTTGACGTGGGCCTCGTAGATCACCGTGTGGTGGTACTCGGTGCGCGGGCGCCGGTCGTCGCCCCAGTCGAAGTAGGGGTTGACCACGACGGACGTCATCGTGTGCGGCGCCGAGTCGAGATCGTTGCGCCGCTCGGGATCGTCGAAGTGGTAGCCGTAGACCTCCTCGCCCCAGGTGATCGAACCGCTGATCGCACGCGCGTACGGGTCGAGCAGCAGTTTCGCCGAGTTGCAGCGCAGCCCCCGCTCCGGGGCGTACGGGCCGTGCACCCGGAACCCGTACCGCTGCCCCGGCATGATGCCGGGCACGTACGCGTGCCGCACGAAGGCGTCGCTCTCCCGGAGCTCGATCGCCGTCTCCGAGCCGTCGTCGTGCAGCAGACACAGCTCTACTCGGTCCGCGGCCTCCGAGAAGACCGCGAAATTGGTTCCGGCGCCGTCGTACGTGGCACCGAGTGGATACGCCTCGCCAGGCCAGACCTGCATGGATACGACTCTTTCAGGTGTGCGGCGCCGGTGGGGACGCCTTGGTCCCGAGTCTCCCCGAAAGTGAGGGAACCTCCTATGACTTATCTCCCTCTTACCGAGTGACCAGTGCATACGCGGTATGCCGAACTTATGGGGCCAACACATACTCCCGGGGCTGTTGGGGGAGTAGGGGGAAGACGTGCGCAACATAGTGCACCGCCACCTGGGCAAGATGGTGGCCGGTACGGCCATCGCGGTGGCCGGGACCGCCGCGATGGTGGCGGTGACCCTGCCGGGCACGGCGGGGGCGGACGACAACGGAACCCGGGCGGGGCGGTCCGCCCCGCAGGCTGCGGGGGCCCGCGAGGCCGGCGAGGCGGCGGCGGGCGGCCGGGCCGTGGCGCCGGGGGTCGTCGAGGCGGCGCCCGCCGAAGGGCAGCGGGGCGAGGGCCGCGATCCGCTGACCGACGACGAGCTGGAGCGGGCCGAGAAGACCGCCCTCAGCCGGCAGCTGTTCCGGAGCAGCGAGAGCGTGGACGGGGAGCGCGGTCCGCAGCCCCTCGGCGTCGACCTGGCCGAGCCCGAGGCCGACGAGGCGGGCCGGCCGGACGCGCCCCGCCGCGCCGACGTGACGTTCTACGACTACCGGGACGACACCCTCGTCACCCGGACCGTCGACCTCGGCACCGGCAAGGTGGTGGCGACCGGCACCCAGCACGGCGTCCAGCCGCCCCTGAGCCGCGCCGAGAAGGCCGAGGCGGCCGCTCTCCTCATCGCCGACCCGCTCGGCTCGGGCCTGAAGGCCGACTACGAGGACGCCACCGGCAAGGCGCTCACCTCCCCGGGCCAGCTCCAGCTCAGCGGAGCCGTCTACCGGGCCGCGCCGGGCGCCCAGCCCGCCGTGCTCGACGAGTGCGGAGAGCACCGCTGCGTGCGGCTGTTCCCGAAGATCAAGAACGGCCCGTGGGTCGACGCCCGGCAGCTGGTGATCGACCTGAGCGCCCGCAAGGTCGCCCGGCTCGACCGCTGACCCACCCTCTTCGCTCACCCGTCCACCCCGCTCCTCCTCGTCAGGGAGTCATCTCGTCATGCGCGTGAACAGCAACACCAAGGCCCGTACCCGGGTGGCCGCGGGCCTGACCGTGGCCGCGCTGGCCGCCGGCGCCACGGCCGGCGCGGGACCGGCCACCGCCCAGCCGAAGGCCGCCCCCGCCGCCCCGGCCGCCGCCGAGTGCAGCGCCGCCTACCGCATCGAGCAGAAGCTCTCCTCCGGAACCACCTGGCGGATGTGCTGGCGCTACGACGGCAAGGCCGGCCTCGTGCTGGAGAAGATCTCGTACCAGCCCAAGGGCGAGCCCAAACCGATCAGGGTCCTCAACAGTGCCCGGCTCGGCCAGATCCACGTCCCCTACGACGACGGCAACATCGAGTACGACGACCTCACCGGCTTCGACTTCGCCCAGGGCCTGATGAACCTGGCACCGGGCGAGTGCCCCGGCGGCACCATCAAGACCGTCAAGGTCCCGGACTCCTGGAACGAGGACCCGAACGTCAAGGGCCTGTGCACCACCACCCGTTCCCGCGGCCACGCCTACCGCATGCAGGGCGACACCGCGAACAAGGTCTTCCAGGCCCAGGGCAAGGACCTCCTCGTCTACACGGTCAACCAGGTCGGCTGGTACGAGTACATGACCGAGTGGCGCTTCCAGGACGACGGCGCCATCACCATGAACGTCGGCGCCACCGGCAGCCTGTCCTGGGACGACTACGACGCCGGCGACGGCCGCGGCTGGCCCATCGGCAAGGGCGCGAGCGCCAAGTCCACCAGCCACAGCCACAACGCCTTCTGGCGGCTCGACTTCGCCCTGGACGGCTCCACGAAGAACAAGGTCGAGCAGTACGACTCCACCGTGAGCGCGCCCACCCGCGGCCAGCGCGCCCCCACCACCAAGACCACCCGCACCAAGGTGACCAAGGAACTGGCCGGGGACAGCAAGGCCTACCGCTGGTGGCGCATGGTCAGCGCGACCGGCAAGAACAAGGACGGACACGCGCGCTCCTACGAGATCGTCCCCGGACCCACGACCAAGTACCCGGGCCGCAGCTACACCAAGCACGACCTGTACGTCACGCAGTACAACAAGTGCGAACTGTTCGCCAGCCACAACCCCGGCAACTGCGGCCCCGGAGCCGGGAAGTCGGTCGACAAGTGGGTGAACGGACAGACCCTGACCCACCCGGTGGTCTGGATGAACATCGGCTTCCACCACATAGCCCGGGACGAGGACCAGCAGCCCATGCCCGTCCACTGGCAGGGCTTCTCCATCGCCCCGCGCGACGTCACCGCGATGAATCCGCTCACTCCGGCCGAGCTCGGCTGGCAGAACGGGCACTGGCAGCCCCGTCGTTGAGATCGACCCTGCCCATCCGGCTGCACCGCCGACCGCTCCCGGAGTACCCTTCCTTGATCGTTGACAAGGGGAGTGCTCGGGGGAGCGGAAGGCGGTGCGCGGGTGGGCTCGGGAGGGCTGGAGCTGCCCCCTGGTGACGAGGGTCACGAGGGGAACTCCACAGACGTCCCGACCGGTGCCGTGTCCCTGGCACGGCCGATGGACGCGACGGGCTCGATCGGCCCGGAACTGGACTGGGACGCCGACGCCTGGCGCGAGGTGCGCACCCGCGCCCAGCGGGCCGGCCGGGCCTACATCTGGCTCAACCTCGTCGAGCAGCGGCTGCGCGCGGTCGTCGCCGCCGTGCTGCGGCCCGTCTACGAACCCGTCCACGGCGAGGACTGGGTGGTGGCCGCGGCCGGGCCGGCCGGCCAGGAGTGGGTGCAGCGCGCGGTGGCCGTCCGCGAGGTCAGCCGCCGCAAGGGCTATCTGCTCGACCCGGCCGACGACAATGTGCTCTCCTTCCTCACCCTGCCCCAGCTGCGCGAACTGATGGTGCAGCACTGGCCCTGCTTCGAGCCGTACTTCGACGACCGCCGGGACGTCGAGCTCGCCCTGGACGAGCTGGAGGTCACCCGTAACGTCGTCTCCCGCAACCGGGCCCTGTCCGAGGCCGTGCTGAACCAGGCCGAGCGCGCCTCGGCCCGGCTGCTGGAGATGCTCGGCGCGGGCGGTGACGTGCCGTCGGCGCGCCGGCTGCCCATAGACGCGGTCGAGGACCTGGTCGGCGACCGGTACGCCGACGTGGTCGCCGTCCACCCGGACCGGGTGCGGCTGATGCGGCAGTTCCCGGCCGAGGACATCTTCGGCGGTGCCCGCCGCCTCGACGCCATCGGCATCGGCCTCAACCTGCTCGTGCAGAACTTCTCCGGGCGGCGTCTGGTGCGGCTGGCCGAGTCGGGCTGCCGGGTCAGGCTGCTGTTCCTCAACCCGGCCTCCAGCGCGGTCAAGCGCCGCGAGCGGGAGCTCGGCATCAAGCGTGGCGAGCTCAGCCGGGCCGTCGAGATGAACATCCTGCACATGCGCCGGGTGCGCGCCCGGCTGCGCGACCCGGGGGCCTTCGAGATCCAGGTCTTCGACGAGACGCCCCGCTTCACCGCGTATCTCGTGGACGGCGACGGCGCGGACGGGATCGCAGTGGTGCAGAGCTATCTGCGCCGCACCCGGGGCATGGAGGCGCCCGTGTTCGTGCTGCGCAACAGCGGCAAGGTGGTCAAGCCGGGCGAGGTGGACGAAGCAGGCCTCTTCCCCACCTACCGTGAGGAGTTCGAGGTGATGTGGGCGGATTCGCGGCCCGTGTCCTGAACTGTGCCGTGCGGCACGGTGGTTCCCGGGCTCGCCGCCGCGGGCAACCGGAACGCGATCCTCTGATTGTCAGTGGTGCGTGGGAAGGTGGGGACCACTGGGGGAACGCACCACAAGAAGGGGGACCGCCCATGGGCTGGCACCGGGAGCTGCTCGTCGGCTTCGACCTGGAGACGACGGGCACCGATCCGCGTGAGGCGCGCATCGTCACGGGAGCCGTGATCGAGGTCAGGGGCGGGGAACCGATCGGGCGCCGGGAATGGCTGGCCGACCCGGGAGTGCCGATCCCCGAGGACGCGGTGGCCGTGCACGGCATCAGCAACGAGCGCGCGGCGGCCGAGGGCAGACCCGCCGACCAGGTGGCGGACGCCCTGGCCGACGTCCTCACCTCCTACTGGAAGACGGGTGTGCCGGTCGTCGCCTACAACGCGGCCTTCGACCTCACCCTGCTCTCCGCGGAGCTGCGACGGCACGGCCTGCCGTCCCTGCGCGAGCGCCTGGGCGGTGCGGATCCGGCCCCGGTCATCGACCCGTACACCATCGACCGCTGGGTCGACCGCTACCGCCGCGGCAAACGCAACCTCGAAGCGGTCTGCGCCGAGTACGGCGTCGTCCTCGACGCCGCCCACGACGCCATGGCCGACGCCCTGGCGGCGGCCCGCCTGGCCGGCGCGATAGCCGACCGCCACCCCAAGATCGCGATGCTCGGCCCGGCGGCCCTGCACCGCCGCCAGATCGAGTGGTACGCGCAGTGGGCGGCGGACTTCCAGGCGTTCCTGCGCGGCAAGGGCGACCCGACCGCCTCCGTCGACGGGACGTGGCCGCTGCGGGAGTTGGCGGACGAGCCGGTCTGAGGCGATTGCCCGGCGGCGGACGAGCCGGTCTGAGGGGCGTGCCCGCCGGCGGAGGCGCCTGACCGTCGATCGGGTGAGCGGACGACTGGGCGGTCAGACGTTCACGCGGGCGGTCAGAACGGATACCACCGCACCGTCTCATCGCCGTCCCGCAGGGACCGCACCCGCCGCTCGAACTCGGCCAGCGCCTTCGGGTTGCCCGGCGCGTGCTGGGCGACCCAGGCGCAACTGGCCGTCTCCCGGGCCCCGCGCAGCACACCACAGCCCTCCCACTCGCGCACGTCCCAGCCGTAGGTCCGGGTGAACGACGCGTAGGCCTCGTCCCCGAGCCCGTACCGGTCGTGGGACAGCGCCATCACCACCAGATCGTGCTCGCGCAGATCCGCGGACACCGTCTCCAGGTCCACCAGCACGGGCCCGTCGGGCCCGACATGCACATTGCGCGGCAGCGCGTCCCCGTGGATCGGCCCCGGCGGCAGATGCGGCGTGAGCGCGGCGGCCCGGGCGGCGAACCCGTCCCGCCGCTTGCGCAGAAACGCCGCGTCCGCGGGATCGACCGCGTCGCCCGCCAGCCGCAGCCACCGCTCCACACCGCCCAGCAGGTCACGGGCCGGAAGGTCGAAGGGAGGAAGGGGCGTTGCGTGCACGACCCGTAGCAGTTCGGCCAAATCCCGCGGCTCGGCGGGCCGTACGGCATCCGGCAGCCGGTGCCACACCGTCACCGGATGCCCGTCGGCGAGCAGCGCCTCCGGCTCGGCGGCCCGCACCGCCGGCACGCCCGCCTCGGCGAGCCACACCGCGATCTCCAGTTCATGGCGCGCCCGGTCCAGGAGCTCGGCACCGCGGCCGACCTTGACCACCAGGTCACCGGCGGCGAACACCGCGTTCTCGCCCAGGGCGAGCAACCGCGCCTCCCCGGCCGCACCGGGCGGCAGCACCCCTGCCGCCGCCAGTACGTCCCGCGCCCGCGCCTCGTCCATCGTCCGCCTCCGTCGTCCACGCCTCGACCGTCGGGTTCCGGCCATCCACCGGTCAGTGTCGCATCGGCACAGGTCGGACGGCGTACGCGGTGCCTTGACGAGGCACACGGCCTTCACGAGCATGACCAGGCCGGCCGAGCGTGCAAAGGGGCTGATTCCGTGACATCGGTGACCGAGGCGTCGCCCCCTCCGCCACCGGTGCGGCGGGCCGGCCGCGGACCCGGCCGGGAGCGTCCCCGGAACGCCGTCGACCACGGCGCCTGGTTCCTGGTGCTGCCCGCTCTGATCCCGATCCTCGTCCTCAGCGTCGGGCCGCTGCTGTACGGCATCCTGCTCGCCTTCACCGACGCCCAGTCGGGCCGCACCGCACCCACCCGGTGGATCGGCGCCCTCAACTTCCGGGACCTGCTGCACGACACGCTGTTCTGGGAGTCGTTCCGGATCGGGCTGCTGTGGGCGGTCGGCGTCACCGTGCCGCAGTTCCTGCTCGCGCTGGGTCTCGCCCTGCTGCTCAACCAGGACCTGCGGCTGCGGTGGGCGGCCCGGGCCCTCGCGATCATCCCGTGGGCCATGCCCGAGGTCGTCGTCGGCATCATGTGGCGGCTCGTCTACAACCCCGATGCGGGCATCCTCAACGAGACCCTGCGCGACATCGGCCTGGGCGGCGGCCGGGACTGGCTCAGCGGGCTGGCCACCGCACTGCCCGCCGTGATCGTCGTCGGCGTCTGGGCGGGCATGCCCCAGACGACGGTCGCCCTGCTCGCCGGGCTCCAGAACACCCCACGCGAACTGCACGAGGCGGCGGCGGTCGACGGCGCGGGCGCCTGGCGCCGCTTCCGCACGGTCACCTGGCCCGCCCTGAGGCCCATCGCGCTCGCCATCACCGCGCTCAACCTCATCTGGAACTTCAACTCCTTCGCCCTGGTCTACGTCCTGACCAACGGCGGACCGGGCGGCCGGACCAGACTGCCCATGCTGTTCGCCTACGAAGAGGCCTTCCGTTACGGGCAGTTCGGCTACGCGGCGGCCATGGGCTGCGTGATGGTGGCCGGGATCTCGATCGCCCTGGCCGTGTTCCTCGCCGGCCGCCTCAGGGGAGGTGACGACACGTGAGGACCAGCCGCCCGGCGCGCCTCGGCCAGTACACCGCGCTGCTCGCCTACCTCGTCTTCCTCGCCTTCCCGTTCCTCTGGCTGCTCTCCACGGCGTTCAAGCCGCCGCGCGAGCTGGGCAGCCTGCACCGGACGTGGATTCCGGAGGACCCCACCCTCGGCAACTTCCGGCAGGCCTTCGACGAACAGCCACTGCTCCAGGCCGCGCTCAACTCCCTGCTCGCCGCGCTCGCAGCGGCCGTCGTCGCCGTGCTGATCGCGACGCCGATGGCCTACGTCGTCGCCCGGCGCCGCACCCGGCTCGCCAAGGCGGTGACCGGCTGGGTGGTGGTCAGCCAGGCATTCCCGTTCGTGCTGCTGATCATCCCGCTGTTCCTCGTGCTGAAGAACCTCCGTTTGATCAACTCCGTGCCCGGGCTGGTGCTGGTGTACGTGGTGTGGGCGCTGCCCTTCGCGCTGTGGATGCTCGCCGGGTACGTACGGGCCGTGCCGCCCGAACTGGAGGAGGCCGCGGCGGTCGACGGGGCGGGCCGGGTGCGGACCCTGGTGTCGGTGACCGCGCCGCTGCTCGCGCCGGGCATCGTGGCGACCGCGCTGTTCGCGTTCATCACCGCGTGGAACGAGTTCTTCTTCGCACTCGTGCTCCTCAAGACACCGGAGAAACAGACCCTTCCCGTGGTGCTCACCCACTTCATCGGCGCGGAGGGCGTCGCCGACCTCGGCCCGCTCGCGGCGGCCGCGTTCCTCGCCACCCTGCCCTCCCTGGTCGTCTTCGCCCTCATCCAGCGGCGGATCACGGGTGGCATGCTCACCGGGGCGGTGAAGAGCTGATGTGCGCACGCCTGCCGGCCACGGTCCTGGCCCTGCTGCTGCTCCTTGCCGGCTGTTCCTCGGGCGGCACCCGCGACGACGGCCGGATCACCCTGCGCTTCCAGTCCCTGGCCTGGCAGGAGGAGTCCGTCGAGGCGAACAAGCAGTTGGTGGAGGAGTGGAACGCCACCCACCCGGACGTCCGGGTCGAGTACGTCCAGGGCACCTGGGACAGCGTCCACGACCAACTCCTCACCGCCTTCGAGGGCGGCGAGGCCCCCGACATCATCCACGACGCCTCCGACGACCTCGCGGACTTCGCCTACGGCGGCTACCTCGCCGACCTCCAGGGCCTGCTGCCCGCGCGGCTGAGGTCCGACATCCCGCGGCGCAGCTGGGAGACCACGACCTTCGGGGACGGCGTCTACGGCGTGCCGTTCCTCCAGGAACCGCGTGTGCTGATCGCCAACGCCACCTGGCTCAGGAAGTCCGGAGTGCGGATCCCGACACCGGAGAAGCCGTGGAGCTGGGCCGAGTTCCGCCGGATCACCGAACGCCTCAGCGGCCGGGGGAAGTACGGTGTCGCCTGGCCGCTGAAGGAACCCGTCTCCGCCACGCTCAACCTCTCCCTGTCGGAGGGCGGCCGGCTCTTCCACCGTGGGCCGGACGGCAAGGTGACGGTCCGGTTCGAGGACGCCGACCGGACGGTGCCGCGCACCATCCACGACCAGGCCAACACCGACCTCAGCGCCTCGCCCACCACCCTGGGCAGCGGCGGCTCCGACACCCTGCCCGGCTTCTTCGGCGGCCGGTACGCGATGGTCCCGCTCGGCTTCTCCTACCGGCAGCAGATCGTCCAGCAGGCCCCGAAGGGCTTCGACTGGCAGGTGCTGCCCGCCCCGGCGGGCGCCGCCGGACTCACCCAGGGCGTCAGCCCCCAGACCCTCTCCATCGCCGAGGACTGCCCGCACAAGAAGGAGGCCGCACAGTTCCTCGACTTCCTGCTGCGGCCGGAGAACATGGTCCGCCTCGCCCTCGGCGACTGGATGCTGCCCACCGGCACGCAGGCGCTGGAGGACCCCGCCCTGCGCACCGCGCGGCACGGCTGGGCCACCGGCACCGCCCTCGCCGCCCACCTGCGCCCGGCCCCCGCGCAGACGGTCCGGGGCTACCCCGAGTGGAAGGACAAGGTGGCGACCCCAGCCCTTCAGGAGTACTACAGCGGAGCCATCGGCCTCGGCGAACTGCGCGAACGGCTGGAGGAGGACGGCAACCTGGTGCTCGCCCGCTATCAGCGCTGACCCGCCGGAAAACCCGTTGCCCGCCCGCACGGCGCCGCCTAGCGTGCTGCTCGTGGGTATCAACGCGATCTACATCTCCGGTCACGCCCGGGGCTGCGCGCACGCCGTCAGGACGCGCCGCCGCCCTGGAGCCCTGACCGGCCCGGGGAGACACGCCCGCTGAGCCACTGAGCCCGGCGCTGCGCGTTCCGCCCCCTCGTTCCCACCTGTCTTCCGGTCAGGGCCCCCGTCCGCCCTCCTCCACCTTCCGGAAGACAAGGACCCGCAGGCCATGGCCCGCCCCACCGCGCTTTCCCGCGCCCTCTCGCAGAACTTCCTCGCCGACCGTGCCGCCGCGGAGCGCTTCGCCCGGCTCGCCGTCCCACGGCCCGGCTCCGTCCCGCTGCTGCTCGAAGTCGGCGCGGGCAAGGGCGCGTTGACCGCCCCGCTGGCCGCGCGCTGCCAGGAGCTGCGCGCGTACGAGATCGACCCGCGGCTCGTGCCCGTGCTGTGGGCCCGGTTCTCCGGCACCCCGCAGGTGCGGGTCGTCGAAGGTGACTTCCTGGCCGCGCGTCCGCCCCGTACGGCCTTCTCGGTCGCCGGGAACGTGCCGTTCTCCCGGACCGCGGACGTCGTCGACTGGTGCCTGCGCGCCCCCGCCCTCACCGACGCCACCCTGCTCACCCAGCTCGAATACGCCCGCAAACGCACCGGGGACTACGGCAGCTGGACGCTGCTGACGGTCCGGAGCTGGCCCCGCTTCGAATGGCGGCTGCTCGGCCGGATCGGCCGGCGCAGTTTCCGGCCGGTGCCGCGCGTGGACGCCGGCGTGCTCCGCGTGGAGCGGCGCGGGACCCCCCTGCTGGACGACGGCGCCCGCCACAGCTGGCGGTCCCTCGTCGAGCTGGGCTTTTCCGGGGTGGGCGGCTCACTGCACGCCTCGTTGCGCAGGGCCCATCCGATCAGGCGCGTGGACGCCGCGTTCCGGGCGGCACGGCTGGACCCGGACGTGCTGGTGGGCGAGGTGGCCCCCGCACGGTGGCTGTGCCTGCACGAGGTCCTGACCTCGTAGACACACAGAGGTTGCACGAGACGTCTCGTCTCGCGTACGGTCGGGCGCATGACCAGTCGCGCGCACATCGCCATGTTCTCCATCGCCGCCCACGGCCACGTGAACCCGAGCCTGGAGGTGATCCGCGAGCTGGTGGCGCGCGGCCACCGGGTGACCTACGCCATCCCGCCCGTCTTCGCGGACAAGGTGGCGGGCACCGGCGCCGAAGTGAAGCCCTGGACGTCCACGCTGCCCTCGCCCGACGACGACCCGGCGGCGTGGGGGGACACACTGCTGGACAACGTGGAGCCGTTCCTCGACGACGCGATCCAGGCCCTCCCGCAGCTGATCGCGGCCTACGAGGGCGACGAGCCGGACCTCGTCCTGCACGACATCGCCTCCTACCCGGCCCGGGTCCTCGCCCACCGCTGGGGCGTTCCCGCGGTCTCCCTCTCGCCGGCCATGGTCGCCTGGGAGGGGTACGAGGAGGAGGTCGCCCGGCCCCTGTGGGAGGAGCCGAAGAAGACCGAGCGGGGGCGCGCCTACTACGCCCGCTTCCATGCCTGGCTGGAGGAGAACGGGATCACCCTGCACCCCGACGACTTCGCGGGCCGGCCCGGCCGTTCGATCGTCCTGCTCCCCAAGGCGCTCCAGCCGAACGCGGACCGCGTCGACGAGCGGGTGTACTCCTTCGTCGGCGCCTGCCAGGGCGACCGCACCGCCGAGGGTGACTGGCGACGGCCGGCCGGCGCGGAGAAGGTCGCGCTCGTCTCCCTCGGCTCGGCCTTCACCAAACGGCCCGGCTTCTACCGGGAGTGCGTCCAGGCGTTCGGCGACCTGCCCGGCTGGCACCTGGTGCTCTCGGTCGGCAAGCACGTCGACCCGGCCGGCTTCGCGGACGTCCCGGCCAACGTCGAGGTACGCACCTGGGTACCGCAGCTGGCGATCCTCAGGCAGGCGGACCTGTTCGTCACGCACGCGGGCGCCGGCGGCAGCCAGGAGGGTCTCGCCACCGCCACGCCGATGATCGCCGTACCGCAGGCCGTGGACCAGTTCGGCAACGCGGAGATGCTCCAAGGCCTCGGTGTGGCCCGGTACCTGCCCACGGAGGAGGCGACCGGGGAGGCCCTGCGCGCCGCGGCCCTCGCCCTGACCGGCGACCCCGAGGTGGCACGCCGCCTGAAGGAACTCCAGGCGCGGACCGCCGAGGAGGGCGGCACCGGGCGCGCCGCCGACCTCATCGAGGCCGAACTGGCCGCCCGCAGGCGCTGAAGCCGCCCCGTCGCGTCAGGCCGTCGTCACACCGCGACGGCCTGACGGGTGAGGGTCAGACGGGCGTTGTCGAGCGTGGCGTCCATGCGCGCCGACTGACCCTTGGTGAACATGAACATCGCGGCGTCGTCGGTGTAGTCCATGTAGTTCATGAACATGTCGCCGTCGGGCCCGTTGCCGCACGTCACATGGGGGAAGGTCGGCGAACCGGCGTTCGCACCGGCCTGGTTGGGAGTGTCGGCGACGAAGTCGCTGCCGCTGCACCCCTCGTCGTCGTCGCCCCAGATGTGCCGCAGGTTCAGCCAGTGCCCGATCTCGTGCACGGCCGTGCGGCCGCCGTCGAAGGGCGGCGTGGCGGTGCCGGTGGTGCCGAGGGCGGTGTGCGTGACGACCACGCCGTCCGTGGAGGCGGCGCCGCCCGGGAACTGGGCGTATCCCAGCAGCCCGCGACGCAGCTGACAGACCCAGAGGTTCAGGTAGATGTCCGCCGGCCAGGCGTCCTGACCGCCGCTCAGGCTGAACTTGACCAGGTCGTCGGTGTCCCAGCCCGTGTTCGTGGTCCGGGTCCGCGTGATGCCGTCCGTGGGGCGGCCCAGCGGGTCGGTCCGGGCGAGGTGGAACTGGAGCCGCGCGTCGGCCACCAGGTCCTTCCAGACCGCCGGCACCTTGCTCACGTCGGGGTTCGTCGCTCGGAAGTCCCGGTTCAGCACGTCGATCTGACTGTGGATCTGCGCCTCGCTCACGTTCTGCTCGGGGGTGTTGTGCACGACGTGCACCACGACGGGGATGTCGATGAGGCCCTGGCGGGCGGTGACCTGGTCCATCGACTCGTAGGCGAAGGCGGTGTTCTCGATCAGGGCCCGGTTCTCGGCGTACTCCGGGTTCAGGGTGAGGAGTCTGCGGTGCACCTCCATTGCGCCGCACCAGCGGCTGTAGTCGGGCGAGGTGGCGCGAAGGAATGCCTGCGCATCGGACATGGCTTGCCCCTCGGAGGAGCTGGGGTGTGCCGCGCACGCGGCTGCGGAACTGCGCGTGTGTCACGCGCCGCGAGGGCCGGGCGACGCCGGGCGGAGCGTTCGGTTGCCCGTTCCCTCCGAACCCATACACTGATAATTCTAGTCACTTCGGCATAAGAGCGGCAATGTGGACGGCTTCGGGTGAGTGAGGTGGCCGGGTCATGGGAGAGCCCTCGTCGGACCTGTTCCGTTCGTGGCTCCACTCCTACGAGGAGGACCACGAGGACGTGCGGGTCTACCGGCCCGACGACTTCGCGTTCCCGCCCGCGCGCGGGCGCCGCGGCATGGAGTTCGCACCCGACGGCACCTTCGTCGACCATCCGCTGGGACGCGGTGACGCCCCCGGCGCCGTGCCCGGCCGCTGGCGGCTCCTGCCGGAGGACCGCATCGCGCTCACCTTCGGCGGCACCCGCCCGGACCGGGAGCTGGAGATCGTGCGCTGCGGCACGGACGTCCTCCAAGTGCGGCGCCTGACCTGAGGAGGGACGCCCGACACGGGCCTGCCCGGGGGCTGACGCGGGCCACTTGGCGTGGGCGCACCTGACGAGGGGGCGCCTGGCGAGGGGCGGCGAAGGGCCCGTCGGTTGCCCCGGCAACCAACGGGCCACTTGTTCCCGCCGCGGAGATCAGACCTTGAGGGGCTCGCCCTCGTCGTTCCGCGCCGCCGGTGCGGCGACCGCCTGCGGCGTCTCGTCGTGCGTGAGGTCCGGCAGCCGGTGCAGCCACTTCGGCAGGTACCAGTTGCGCTCGCCGAGCAGCGCCATCACGGCCGGCAGCAGCACGCCCCGGATGATCGTCGCGTCGATGAGCACCGCCGCCGCGAGGCCGACGCCCATCTGCTTCATGGACTGCATGGACAGCGTCCCGAAGATCGCGAACACGGCGACCATGATGACCGCGGCGCTGGTGACCACCCCGGCCGTGGTGACCACGCCGTGCCGGATCGCGTCCTTCGTCGCAAGACCCCGCAGCCGCGCCTCGCGGATCCGGGAGACGACGAACACGTGGTAGTCCATCGACAGGCCGAACAGGATGACGAAGAGGAACAGCGGCAGCCACGTGATGATCGCGCCGACCCCTTCCGCGCCCACCAGGGAAGCGCCCCAGCCGTGCTGGAAGACGGCGACGAGGATGCCGTACGCGGCGCCCACCGACAGCAGGTTCAGCACGATCGACGTGATGGCGATGGTCAGCGAGCGGAACGACAGCAGCATCAGCGCGAAGGCGAAGACCACGACGAACGCGAACACCGGGACGACGGCGCCCGCCAGCTGGTCGTTGAAGTCCTCGGAACCCGCGACCTGACCGGTGATGGGCGCCTCGACCCCGTCGACCTTGCCGAGCGTGGCCGGCCGTACCTCGTCGCGCAGCTTGTCCAGGCTCGCGCCCGCCTTGTCCAGATCGGAGCCGCCGACGAGCGGGACGTAGACGAACGCGATGTTCTGCGCGTCGTGCAGCTTGATCTCCACCGGGCCGCGCGAGGCTCCCGAACGGATCGCCCGGTCACGGAAGTCGGCGAGCGCGGACTTCACCTCGGGCGCGTTGATGTCGTCCGCCTTCACGACCACCTCGGCCGGCTCGGAACCGCCCGGGAAGGCCTCGTTGAGCCGGTTGTACGTCTGGACGATCGGCAGCGAGTCGCCGAACTCCTGGTCCAGCGTGAGCTGCTGCGTCTTCATGCCGAGCGCGGGAGCAGCGATGGCCAGCAGCGCTCCGGTCGCGACCGCCACCGCGATCACCGGCCTGGCGAGGACGCGCCGCAGCACGGCCGTCCAGAACCGGCTGTCCTGACCGCCGCCGCTCCGCTTGCGCCGGCCCAGGAACGGGATGCGGCCCTTCTCGACGCGCTCGCCGAGCAGCGACAGCAGCGCGGGCAGCACCGTCACGGACCCCACCATCGCCACGGCCACCACCATCAGTGACGCCAGGCCCATCGCCTCGAACTCGGCGAGGCCGGTGAACAGCATGCCCGCCATCGCCACGCACACCGTGACACCCGAGACGACGATCGCCCGGCCGCTGGTCGCCGCGGCGATCCTCAGGGCCGTCTGCGCGTCCCG
This sequence comes from Streptomyces sp. NPDC029044, assembly GCF_040637495.1. Classification (NCBI taxonomy): domain Bacteria; kingdom Bacillati; phylum Actinomycetota; class Actinomycetes; order Kitasatosporales; family Streptomycetaceae; genus Streptomyces; species Streptomyces sp. NPDC029044. The sequence goes on along the minus strand of NZ_JBEZWN010000015.1, from coordinate 55,103 downwards.
GCCGGCCTCGCGCTCCTCGCGCTCGCGGCGCAGGTAGAACAGGCAGTAGTCGACGCCGACGGCCAGACCGACCAGCAGCATCACGGAGTTCGCGGTGTCGCTCATCGGCATCACATGGCTGACGACGCCCATCAGACCCATCGTCGCCATGATCGCGGTGATCGCCAGCACCACCGGCAGCAGCGCCGCGACCAGCGCGCCGAACGCGATCAGCAGGATGCCGAAGGCCACCGGCACCGCGGAGTACTCCGCCTTCTTGAAGTCGTCGCCGTACGCGTCGGCGAACGTCTTCATCATGCTGGCGCCGCCGATCTCCTCGATCCGCAGTGCCTGATGGTCCTGCTGCACGCCCTCGACGGCCTTCAGCACCGGCTCGACCCGCTCGCCGGCGGTGTCGGCCTCGCCGCGCATGTCGAACTGCACGAGCGCGCTGCGGCCGTCTTTCGAGATCGTCTTCGTGTCGTACGGCGAAGTCACCTCGGTGACCCGGCCGGTCTCCTCGACAGCCCGCACGACGGCCTCGACGGCATTCCGGAACTCGGCGTCCGTCGCCTTCAGATCACCGCCCTTGGCCTGGATCAGCACCGTCTCACCGGCCGGCTCGTCGATCCCGGCGTCCTCGATGATGCGGGCGGCGGTGTGCGTCTCGCCCTTCAGCTGGTCGCTGTCCTTGACGTCGACCCGGCCCGCTGCCGAACCGAGCCCCATCGCCAGGACGACGAACAGCACCCAGATACCGACGGCAGCCCATCGGTGCCGGGCGCTCCAGCCGCCGGCCCGGGCGGCCAGGCCCCGCACCCGTATGTCTCCGTTCCCCATGACGGGCTTGCCCCCTCACGATGCGGTGGCGGCCCCCTGCCGCCCCCTTTCGCTTCGAAGGTATGGGCCGGATAAGGCCATCTCGTCGTGCTGTCCGGTGAACCGGCGGGGCCCGGACTCATCCCCATGGCGCGAGCTCTCTCCCCACTGGGGAGGACCCTCACGGACTGCGGCCCCTTACACCTATCGCCGGACATTTCGGTCTCCTCGGGTGTGTGGATCCTGGGCAGACGGTTGTGCCCCGCGAAGACGGGTGAGTAATTTACGGGGCCGGGCAGCTGCCCGCGGCGGCCGTCGTGCCCACCCCCACGGGGCACGACGGCCGCTTTATCGTGAGCGGATGACGACGACATACGCGGCCCTGCTGCGCGGCATCAACGTGGGCGGCAGCAGGAAGGTCCCCATGGCCGACCTGCGCACGCTCCTGACGGACCTCGGCCACGACGACGTCCGCACCTACCTCCAGAGCGGCCAGGCCGTGTTCTCCTCCGGCCGCGTCGGCGAGGACGCCCTGGCCGGTGAGATCGCGCAGGCCATCGAGAAGCGCTTCGGGTTCGGCGTCGACGTGATCGTGCGCGACCACGCCTATCTGAAGGCGATCGCGGGCGCCTGCCCGTTCCCGGCCGCCGACCTGGAGCCCAAGCAGCTCCACGTCACCTACTTCTCCGCGCCCGTCACCCACGACCGCTTCGCCGGGATCGACCAGGACGCCTACCTCCCCGAGGAGTTCCGCCTCGGCGACCGGGCCCTGTACCTGTACGCCCCGAACGGTCTGGGCCGCTCCAAACTGGCCGAACACCTGTCGAAGCCGCGTATCAACAAGGGCGTGATCGCCACGACCCGCAACTGGAACACCGTCGTCAAGCTGGTGGAGATGACAGGTGCCTGAACGCAACCCGGCCGTCGAGTCCGCGATGGAGGGCGAACTCGCCCTGCTCACCCCGAAGGTCCGCCGGTCGCCCGAGCGGGTCGGGGCGCTGCTGCACCCCGACTTCCACGAGTTCGGCGCCTCCGGCCGGCACTGGAGCCGGGCCGCCATCATCGCCTCCCTGGCCGCCACCGCCGATTCCGGCGCCGAGACCGTCGCCGTCTCCGCCCTGAGAGGCGTACAGCTCGCGCCGGACCTGGTCCACCTCACCTACGACACCGAGTACGACGGCAGCCGCGCCCACCGCAGTTCGCTGTGGCGGCGCACGGAGGGCCGCTGGCTGCTCTGGTTCCACCAGGCGACCCCGTTCAGCGCACGGGCGACGTGACCCGGCGGTTCCCCGGGCAGGGCGTGCACGACGCCGGTCCGGTCCTCCGCTCCGGGGCCGGGCCGACCCGTCGGTCGTTCCTGTGAACACCTCCGCCGTCCGCTGCGTACCTACCCACGGACGGCACTAGAACGGAGTCTCGCGAGAGGAATCGCACGGCCACCGACAGGAGCCCGCAGTCATGAGCGACACGAACCTCGTCTACACCTACGCGGTCCTGCGCCGCACCCCCGAGGCCGCGGCGGCCACGGCCCACCTGCGCGGTGTCGCCGGAGAGCCGATCCACCTGGTCGCCCCGGCCGTCAGCGGCCACCAGCTCGCCTTCGCCATCGGCCATGTCCCGCCCGCCGACTACGACGACATCCCCCTCCAGGCCCATCTGCACGACGTGGACTGGCTGGAGTCCACGGTCCGTACCCACCACGCGGTGGTGGCCGCCCTGGTCGCCTCCGGCGCCGCCGTGCTGCCCCTGCGCCTGGCCACCGTCTACCCGGACGTGGACCGCGCCCGGCAGGCGCTCGACACCCGCCGCGGCTACTTCCTCTCCCTGCTCGACCGCCTCACGGGCCATGTCGAACTCGGCGTCAAGATCTACGCGGCGCCGGACATCACCCCGCCCGAGGCAGACCCGGAGCCCGTGCAGGACCCGGTCACCGGCCTCGGGGTGGGCCGCGCCTACCAGGTGATCCGCCGCCGCAGACAGCGCCGGAACGAGGAGGCGTGGCGCACGGTCGCCCTGGCCGCGGCCCGCCTCACCGACACGGCCGGCGCCCTCGCCGTGGACCGCGTCTCCCACACCCCCGAGCGCGGCAGCCTGGCGGGCACGGCCCCCGGCACCAACGTCGCCAACGACGCCTACCTCGTCCCGGCCGACCGCGTCGTCGCCTTCCGCGCGGGCATCCTCGCAGCCGCCCAGGGCGTCCCCGGCCTCCGCGTGGAGATCACCGGCCCCTGGGCCCCGTACTCCTTCGCCCTCCAGCCGGAACCCCACGAGGAACCGGCGGCGTGACGGTCGGCCCGTCCGGCTGACGTATCAGGCGCTCACAGCCGACCGCAACGGCATCCGTGCCGCCTCGTACCGTTCCAGCACCACCCGCGCCACCTCCGGCGCCGGGCCCAGGACGTCCGCCAGGACGTCCGCCTGTGCCGCGCCCCGGGCGATTCGGTCCGGGAGGAAGCCGGGGGCCAGGACGTACGGGGCGACGGCGACGCGGGAGCAGCCGAGCGCGCGCAGTTCGCGGACCGCGTCCTCGGTGCGGGGCAGGGATGCGGAGGCGAACGCAGGCCGCACGGCGCACCAACCGGTGTGCCGCCACTCCCGCGCGATTTCTGCGATCACTGCGATCGCCTCCGGGTCGGTGGACCCCGCCGAGGCCAGGACGACCCCGGTCGAGGACTTGTCGGCGGGCGTCAGGCCCGCCTCGTACAGGCGCCGTTCCAGCGCCGCCAGGAGCAGGGGAGAGGGGCCGAGGACGTCCGCCTGGTGGATGCGCAGCTGCGGCGGCGCGTCCGCGAGGACCGCGGGGATGTCCGCCTTCGCGTGGAACGCCCGGGTGAGGAGCAGGGGCAGCGCGACGACGTCGCGCACGCCCTGCACCGCCAGGGACTCCAGAACCCCCTGCACCGAGGGGACGTTGAAGTCCAGGAAGCCCGTCTCCACCCGTACGTCGGGACGCGTCGCGCGCACCCGGCGTACCAGGGCGTGCACCGTCGCGGCGTGCCGCGGGTCGCGGCTGCCGTGGGCGATGACGAGGAGAACGGGCTTGTTCGTCATGGGACTCAGTTCTTCACCAGCAGGCCGCGGCTGCGCAGCACCCACCGCTCCAGCGGGCTGAAGATCAGCAGGTCGATGGCGATACCGACGATGAGGATGAGCAGGATCGCCTCGAACACCATGGCCATGTCGCTGGCGTTGCGGCCGTTCTCCAGCAACTGGCCGAGGCCGACGCCGAGGTCGGGGAAGGACGCGATGATCTCGGCGGCCATCAGGGAGCGCCAGGAGAAGGCCCAGCCCTGCTTCAGGCCCGCCACATAGCCGGGCAGGGCGGCGGGCAGGACGATGTGCCAGGTGCCCTTCAGGCCCGTGGCGCCGAGTGTGCGGCCCGCGCGCAGGAACAGCGGGGGCACCTGGTCGACGCCGGAGACCAGGCCGTTGGCGATGGAGGGGACCGCGCCGAGCAGGATCACCGCGTACATCATCGAGTTGTTCAGGCCCAGCCAGATCACCGCAGGCGGCACCCAGGCGACCGACGGCAGGGACTGAAGGCCCGACAGGATCGGGCCGATCGCCGCGCGGACGAACTTCACCCGGGCCACGATCAGGCCCAACGGCGTGCCGATCAGCAGGGCGAAGCAGAAGCCGAGCAGGCCGCGCGAGACACTGGTCCAGATGTAGCCGAGCAGCTCGCCCTGGAGCCACGCCGTGTGGACGACGTCCCACACCGCGGACGGCGCGGGCAGCTTGGTCGGGTCGTCGACGACCTTGAACGAGACGAGCGCCTGCCACACCGCCAGGACCAGCGCGACGGCGAGGACGGGCGGCAGGATCTTCTGGGTGAAGGTCTGCCGGAACGGCGTCCGGCTCGTCTGCCGCGTCTCCAGCGCGTCGAGGCCCGCCTCCAGCCCGGCGAGATCGTTGCCGTCCTTGGCGACGGTCGTCGAATCAGTGCTGGCCATGACGGCGGATCTCCCCACGCAGTTCTTCGGTGATCTCGACGGACAGCTCCGCCACGGCGGTGTCCTCGATACGGCGCGGATGCGGGATGCCCACCGTCCACTCGCGCGCGATGCGCCCGGGACGGGAGGACAGCAGCACCACGCGCTGCGCGAGCCGGACCGCCTCGCGCACGTTGTGCGTGACGAACAGGACGGACACCTGCGTCTCGCGCCAGATGCGGGTCAGCTCGTCGTGCAGCACGTCCCGCGTGATGGCGTCCAGCGCCGCGAACGGCTCGTCCATCAGCAGCAGCTTGCTCTCCTGGGCGAGGGCACGCGCCAGGGCGACGCGCTGGCGCATACCGCCCGACAGCTCGTGCACCCGCTTGCCGTACGCGCCCTTCAGCCGCACCAGTTCGAGCAGCTCCTCGGCCCGCTCCCGGCGCTCGGCCTTCGGCACGCCCCGGAGCTTCAGGGCGAGTTCGATGTTCTTGCCCGCGGTGAGCCACGGGAACAGCGCGTGCTCCTGGAACATCAGCGCCGGACGGCCGTCCGTGGCGATCTCGCCGGCGCTGGGGCGGTCCAGACCCGCCACCAGGTTGAGCAGCGTGGACTTTCCGCAGCCCGAGGCCCCCAGGAGGGTGACGAACTCTCCGGGCGCGACATCGAGGGTGATGTCGTCCAGGACGAGCTGCTGCCCGGCGGGGCCCGCAAACGACTTCGACACGTGGTCGATCCGGGCGGCGTGCGTGGCCGACTCGGTGCCGTCGGCGGCCTTGGCGAGGGTCGTGGCCATGGTCGTCACCTCCTGGGAACTCTTCACAATGCGGCTTCGGGACGCGGGCTTACTTCACGCCGAGACCGGCGTCGTCGACCGCGGGCTCGCCCTCGGCCTTGAGGACCTTGTTCAGCGGCGCGAGGTCGTAGATGCCCTTCAGGTCCGGCTTCTCCAGCAGACCCGCCTTCACCGCGTGCTCCGCCTCGGTGTTGAGGGTGGAGGCCAGCGGGTCGTCGGTGAACCGGATCGACTTCCACGCCGGGTCCAGCACCTCGGCGGGCAGCGCCTTGCCGGTTTCCTCCTCCAGCAGCTCGTTCGCCGCTTCCTTCGCCGCGTCCGGGTTGGCGTCGATCCACTTGTTGGTCTCGACCGAGCCCTTGAGCACGGCCTCGACGACCTTCGGGTGCTCCTTGAGGAACTCCTGCCGCACGATGATGTTCGTGATCACGAACTTCTTGTCCGGCCACAGCGTCGACTCGTCGAGCAGCACCTTGCCGCCCTCGGCGACCAGCTTCGACGCGGTCGGCTCCGGCACCCAGGCGCCGTCGATCGAACCGGCCTTGAAGGCGTCCGGGGTGACCTTGTTGTCGCTGCGGACGACCGTGACGTCACCCTTGCCGCTCTGCGGGTCGACCTTCCAGCCCTGCTCCGCCGCCCAGTTGAGGAACGCCACGTCCTGCGTGTTGCCGAGCTGCGGGGTGGCGATCCGCTTGCCCTTGACGTCCTTCAGCGACTTGACCTTGTCCGGGTTGACCACCAGCTTCACACCACCGGACGCCGAACCGCCGATGATGCGCAGGTTCTTGCCCGCGGACTTGGTGTAGCCGTTGATCGCCGGCGACGGGCCGATCCAGCCGATGTCGATCGAACCGGAGTTGAGCGCCTCGATCTCCGAAGGGCCGGCGTTGAAGACGGCCGGCTCGACCTCGGTGGCGCCCAGGGCCTTCTGGAAGAAGCCCTTCTGCATGCCCACCAGAGCGGTGCCGTGGGTCAGGTTGCCGAAGTAGCCGATCCTGACTTTGTCGAGACCGTCGATCTTCTTCGCCCCGGCGGCGACCTTGGCGGCGCCGTCGTCCTTGGCCTGGGAGCCGTAGCCGCAGGCGGCCAGCGTGAGCAGGGGAAGTGCGGCGATGACCGCGAAACCGCGGCGCAGAGCGGATGGAGCAGGCACGGGAGGTGGTCCTCTCACCAGGCCCGGCGGTCACGGTCTCTCAGGTCGTGGCCGGGAGGTCGGCAGGTTTTCGTCTACGGCGGTGGGGGGTGCGGGCGCGCGGGCAGTGCGCGTACGTCAGCGCACACATCGCGCGACTCCGCCCTGCCCGCTGCCGAGAGCACCGCTGCCGACGCGGCCGCCCTCCTTGGCGAACATCGAGTAGAAGTCGGGGGAGGTCATGTCAGAAGTCCCACCCGTCGTCCTCGGACTCGTCCTTGACCGGCTCCGGGGCCGCGAAGGACTCGCCGACCATGCCTGCGGTGAGGGTCTGGCCGTCGTTCGGGTCGATCAGGATGAACGAGCCGGTACGGCGCGAATCGGCGTAGGAGTCGACCGGCAGCGGCTCGGCGGTACGGACCTTCACCCGGCCGATGTCGTTGGCGACGAGCTGTCCCGGGTGCGGGTGCAGGGACAGGTCGTCGAGCGTGAGACGGGACGGGATGTCCTTGACGATCGCCTTGACCGTGCGGGTGCCGTGCTTGAGGAGCACCCGGTGGCCGACCGTCAGCGGGGCGTCGGCGACGTGGCAGACGGTCGCCTCGATGTCCTGTGTGGTCGCGGGCGCGTCTTTGCTCGGCACGATCAGGTCGCCGCGCGAGATGTCGATGTCGTCCTCCAGCAGGAGGGTCACCGACTGCGTCGTCCAGGCCACGTCCACCGGCTCGCCCAGCAGGTCGATGCCGGCGATCTTCGAGGCGCGGCCCGACGGCAGCACCGTGACGGACTCGCCCACGTGGAAGGAACCGGCTGCGATCTGACCGGCGTAACCCCGGTAGTCCGGGTGGTCCGCGTTCTGCGGCCGGATCACGTACTGGACGGGCAGCCGGGCGTGGCAGTGACTCAGGTCGTGGCTGACCGGCACCGTCTCCAGGTGCTCCAGCACGGTCGGGCCGCCGTACCAGTCCATGTTCGCGGACGGCTCCACCACGTTGTCGCCGACGAGCGCCGAGATCGGGATCGCGGTGACCTCCGGGACACCCAGCTCGGTCGCGTACGCCGTGAACTCCTCGGCGATACCAGCGAACACCGTCTCCTCGTAGCCGACGAGGTCCATCTTGTTGACGGCCAGGACCACGTGCGGCACGCGCAGCAGGGCGGCGATGGCCGCGTGCCGGCGGGTCTGCTCGACCACGCCGTTGCGGGCGTCGACCAGGATCACCGTCAGCTCGGCGGTCGAGGCGCCGGTGACCATGTTGCGCGTGTACTGCACGTGGCCGGGGGTGTCGGCGAGGATGAACCGCCGCAGGGGCGTGGCGAAGTAGCGGTACGCCACGTCGATGGTGATGCCCTGCTCCCGCTCGGCCCGCAGGCCGTCGGTGAGCAGCGCGAGGTCCGGGGCCTCCTGGCCGCGGCTCGCGGAGACCCGCTCCACGGCCTCCAGCTGGTCGGTCAGGACCGACTTGGAGTCGTGCAGCAGCCGCCCGACGAGGGTGGACTTGCCGTCGTCGACGGAGCCGGCGGTGGCGAACCGCAGAAGCGTCGTTTCCGCGAGTTCCTCGGTGGTGATGGTGCTCATCTCTAGAAGTACCCCTCGCGCTTGCGGTCTTCCATCGCGGCCTCGGACATCTTGTCGTCGGCGCGGGTGGCGCCACGCTCGGTGAGCCGGGAGGCGGCGATCTCCACGATCACCTTCTCGATGGTGTCGGCGTCGGAGTCCACCGCGCCGGTGCAGGACATGTCACCCACGGTCCGGTAGCGCACGAGCCGCTTCTCGACGCTCTCGCCGTCCTTCGGCCCGCCCCACTCGCCGGCGGTCAGCCACATACCGCTGCGGGAGAACACCTCGCGCTCGTGCGCGTAGTAGATCTGCGGCAGCTCGATGCCCTCGCGGGCGATGTACTGCCACACGTCCAGCTCGGTCCAGTTGGACAGCGGGAACACCCGGACGTGCTCACCGGGCGCGTGCCGGCCGTTGTACAGGTTCCACAGCTCCGGGCGCTGGCGGCGCGGGTCCCACTGGGAGAACTCGTCGCGCAGGGAGAACACCCGCTCCTTGGCCCGGGCCTTCTCCTCGTCGCGGCGGCCGCCGCCGAAGACGGCGTCGAACTTCTCCGCCTGGATCTTCTCGGTCAGCGGCAGCGTCTGGAGCGGGTTGCGGGTGCCGTCCGGGCGCTCCTTGAGGACACCGCGGTCGATGTAGTCCTGCACGGAGGCCACGTGCAGCCGCAGCCCGTGCTTCTCGACCGTGCGGTCGCGGTAGTCGAGGACCTCGGGGAAGTTGTGCCCGGTGTCCACGTGCAGCAGCGAGAACGGCACCGACGCCGGCCGGAAGGCCTTCAGCGCCAGGTGCAGCATGACGATGGAGTCCTTGCCGCCGGAGAAGAGGATCACCGGCCGCTCGAACTCGCCCGCCACCTCGCGGAAGATGTGCACCGCCTCGGACTCCAGGGCGTCGAGGTGCGACAGCGCGTAGGGGCTGCCGGTCTCGTCGGAAACGGTGGCGACGGTCGTCATGCCAGTCCCCTTTCGGTCAGCAGGGCGAACACGGAAGCCGCGGACTCCTGCACGGTCTGGTTCTGCGACTCGATGCGCAGATCGGGCGACTCGGGCGCCTCGTACGGGTCGTCGACCCCGGTGAGCCCGGTGAGCTCGCCCGCGGCCTGCTTGGCGTACAGCCCCTTCACGTCACGCTCGCTGCACACCTCTACGGGCGTCGCGACATGCACCTCGACATACGCCGTGCCGTTCGCCTGGTGGCGCTTGCGCACCGCCTCCCGGCTGTCCTGGTACGGCGCGATGACCGGGACGAGGGCGAGCACACCGTTGCGGGCGAGCAGCTCGGCGACGAAGCCGATGCGCTGCACGTTGGTGTGCCGGTCCTCGCGGCTGAAGCCGAGACCCGCCGAGAGGAACTCGCGGATCTCGTCGCCGTCGAGCACCTCGACCCGGTGGCCCTCCTCGCGGAGCCGGGCGGCCAGCTCGTGGGCGATCGTGGTCTTGCCGGCGCTCGGCAGACCCGTGAGCCAGACGGTGGCTCCGGTCGTCACGTCACTCTCCTGAATCGTCGTCGTCATCCGTGCAGCCCGCACTCGGTCTTGCTGCGGCCCGCCCAGCGGCCGGCGCGCGCGTCCTCGCCCTGAAGGACCCGGCGGGTGCAGGGCGCGCAGCCCACGGAGGCGTAGCCGTCCATCAGCAGCGGGTTGGTCAGCACGCCGTGCTCGGTGACGTAGGCGTCCACGTCGTCCTGGGTCCAGCGGGCGATCGGGGAGATCTTGACCTTCTGCCGCTTCTCGTCCCAGCCGACCACCGGGGTGTTCGCCCGGGTCGGTGACTCGTCGCGGCGCAGGCCGGTCGCCCAGGCCTGGTAGTCCTTCAGGCCCTGCTCCAGCGGCTGGACCTTGCGCAGTGCGCAGCACAGGTCGGGGTTGCGGTCGTGGAGCTTCGGGCCGTACTCGGCATCCTGCTCGGCGACGCTCTGGCGCGGGGTGAGCGTGATGAGGTTGACGTCCATCACGGCCTCGACCGCGTCGCGGGTGCCGATGGTCTCCTCGAAGTGGTAGCCCGTGTCGAGGAAGACCACGTCGACGCCGGGCATCGCACGGGCGGCGAGATGGGCGACCACCGCGTCCTCCATGGAGGAGGTCACGCAGAACCGCTTGCCGAACGTCTTCGCCGCCCACTGGAGGATCTCCAGCGCGGAGGCGTCTTCAAGATCGCGGCCCGCCTGCTCGGCGAGCTGCTTCAGGTCTTCGGTGGTGCGCTCTTCCTGAGCGGTCGTCATATCTGTGCCCCTCCGGAATCGGATCGCTTCGCGCCCCTCTTGTGAACGGCGTTCGCCTCCGGAGCGCCGAAGTCGGTGTCGAGCAGCCGACCGTGCTCAGCCCCTCCTTCGTCGGGGCCTCCGCGCGCTCGGCCACTCGACACCGACGCGCTCCTCCGGCTCACGCCCTGGGCCAGCAGCCCGAGGAACTTCAGCGAGAAGGCCCGGCTGCACGCCGCGCATTCCCACGCGCCGTGCCTGCCCTCCGCGGCCTCGCTCGGACGCAGGTCCTCGTCGCCGCAGTAGGGGCAGTAGAACGGTGCCGCCCGCTCGCTCACGACAGGGCCTCCTCGTCGGCCCGCGCCGCCCACGCGGCGAACCGCTCGCCGTCCTCACGCTCGGCCTGGAACCGCTTCAGGACGCGCTCGACGTAGTCGGGCAGTTCCTCGGAGGTGACCTTCAGACCGCGGACCTTGCGGCCGAAGCCGGCCTCCAGGCCCAGGGCGCCGCCCAGGTGCACCTGGTAGCCCTCGACCTGCTCGCCCTGGTCGTTGAGCATGAGCTGGCCCTTGAGACCGATGTCCGCGACCTGGATACGGGCGCAGGCGTTCGGGCAGCCGTTGAGGTTGATGGTGAGCGGCTCGTCGAAGTCCGGCAGACGGCGCTCCAGCTCGTCGATCAGCTGCGAGCCGCGCTGCTTGGTCTCGACGATGGCGAGCTTGCAGAACTCGATGCCGGTGCAGGCCATGGTGCCGCGCCGGAACGAGGAGGGCCGGGCGGTGAGGTCGAGCGCCTCCAGGGCCTCGACGAGCGAGTCGACCTGGTTCTCCTCGACGTCGAGGACGATCATCTTCTGCTCGACGGTGGTGCGCACCCGGCCCGAGCCGTGGGCCTCGGCGAGGTCGGCGATCTTCGTGATCGTCGCGCCGTCGACGCGTCCCACCCGCGGGGCGAAACCGACGTAGAACCGGCCGTCCTTCTGCCGGTGCACACCGATGTGATCGCGCCACAGCTGGGACGGCTGCTCCGGGGCGGGCCCGTCCACCAGCTTGCGCTTGAGGTACTCGTCCTCCAGGACCTGCCGGAACTTCTCGGCGCCCCAGTCCGCGACGAGGAACTTCAGACGGGCGCGGGTGCGCAGCCGGCGGTAGCCGTAGTCGCGGAAGATCGAGATGACGCCCTCGTAGACGTCCGGGACGTCGTCGATCGACACCCAGGTGCCCAGCCGCACGCCCAGCTTGGGGTTGGTGGACAGGCCGCCGCCGACCCACACGTCGAAGCCGGGGCCGTGCTCGGGGTGGACGACTCCGACGAACGCGACGTCGTTGATCTCGTGCACCACGTCCAGCACCGGCGAGCCCGAGATCGCCGTCTTGAACTTGCGGGGGAGGTTCGAGTACGCCGGGTTGTTCAGGACGCGGCGCTTCATCTCCTCCAGGGCCGGGGTGCCGTCGATGATCTCGTCCTCGGCGATGCCCGCCACCGGCGAGCCGATCATCACACGCGGGGTGTCGCCGCAGGCGGTGACCGTCGACAGGCCCACGCCTTCCAGCCGGTTCCAGATCTCGGGCACGTCCTCGATCCGGATCCAGTGGTACTGGACGTTCTGCCGGTCCGTGATGTCGGCGGTGCCGCGCGCGAACTCCTGCGAGATCTCGCCGATGACCCGCAGCTGCCGGGTGGTCAGGGCCCCGCCGTCGATCCGGACGCGCAGCATGAAGTACTCGTCGTCCAGCTCCTCCGGCTCCAGGATCGCCGTCTTGCCGCCGTCGATGCCGGGCTTGCGCTGGGTGTACAGACCCCACCAGCGCATGCGGCCGCGCAGGTCGTTCGGGTCGATCGAGTGGAAGCCGCGCTTGGAGTAGATCGTCTCAATGCGTGTCCGCACATTGAGACCGTCGTCGTCCTTCTTGAACTGCTCGTTGCCGTTCAGCGGGGTGTGGTGCCCCACGGCCCACTGACCCTCACCGCGGTGACGGCTCACCTTGCGGCGCGGAGTCGCGGCGGCAGGCTTCTGCGGGGTGGCGGCCATGGTTGATACGTCCTTCGGACAGGCGGGAATGCGGCTCTGACCTGCGCGTGCGCGCATGGGCATACATGCGCTTCATTGCGCGGGAAAGGAGAAGAGGAAGAGGATGTCGGGCGCGGGCTGAGTACGCTCAGTGCGCCGGACAGATGGCGCTGGACATGCGGCCGAGGTCGACGTGCCGCCGACTCACCAAGGCAATTCCAGTTCCAGACATGACGGAAGCGTGTCACGGCGATCTGGACACAGTCCAGCTTCGTCCAAGATGCGGACACCCTTGTCTCGCAGAGTAAGACAAGGGTGTTGTAGGTCACATCGAGCGGTCCTGCGGTGTCCGTCCAGGTCAGACGGGGAACGCCCCAGGCCACGGTCCCGGAGCGGCGGCCTCCGCCTCCTCCTCGACCTTGGTGTCGAACAGCTTGAAGCCCCGCCGCAGGTAGTTGTCCATCGCGTGCTCGCCGTCCTTGCTGCACGTGTGCAGCCACACCCGCTTCGTCGGCGCCAGACCCGCCCAGCGGTCCGCGAGGTCCCAGGCCCGGGCCGTGCCGTACGACAGCAGGTGCCCGCCGATGCGCCGCCCCCGGAAGGCGGGGAGCAACCCGAAGTAGACGATCTCCACGACCGCGTCGTCCTGCGCCTCCAGCTCCACGTACCCCGCCGGCGAGCCCCGGTCGTAGGCCACCCACGTCTCCACCCCGGGCCGCTCCAGGTGCTCCACCCAGCGTGCGTACGGCCAGCCGAGCCGGTCCGTCCAGAGGATGTCGCCGCCCACCGACGCGTACAGGAACCGGCTGAACTCGGGCGAGGGCACCTCGGAGCGGACGACCCGGACGTCCCCGTCCGGCGCGACGGCCGGCAGCAGGTCGGTCGGGGCGGTCTGCTCCAGGGACCAGGTGGTCACGGCGATGGTGGTCATGCGGGCCAGAAAATCATCCGACCCTCCAGTCTGTCGATCGGCCCCGCGCCCCGCGGCCCGCCCCCGTCAGTCCAGCGCCCGTTCGATCGACGTCAGCGGCACCGCGAACAGCATCCGCCCCGACTGGGACCAGACCTCGCCGGTCTCCTCCCAGTAGGACAGGGAACCCGACCGGCCGCTCCAGCAATGCCGCGTCCCGTCCGTGCCGCACTCCGCCGCCCCTGCGCCGTCCGTGTCCTGGCGCCACAGCGTGCCGTGCCCGCCCGGGCTGCCCGACGCCCGGTCCAGGTACCAGCCGGTGCGATGGGCCAGCACGCCCCGCACATCGGCCGTCTTCGTCTCGTACGCCTCGACCGGGTCCGCGTCCCCGGCGGAGTCGGTGGCGAGCAGGCCGGAGCGGGCCGGGTCACGGCTCAGCGCGTAGCGCCACAGCCGGGTGCGCCGGTCGCCGTCCGCCGGCACCCACTCGCTCGCGACCAGACTGTCGGGAGAGGTGCTGCGGTCCAGGGAGACGGTGGCCGGGCGGGCCGCGTCCTCCCCGCCGGGCAGCGTGTACGAGCCGACGGCCGGCAGCACGAACCGGGAACCCTGCGCGGCCCAGCCGCCCCGCACCCGGCCGACCGCGTCGGACTCGACGGTGGCGCGCTGGATGCGGTCCATGTCGTACACGTACAGCGCGTTCCGGTCGCCCTCGCGGGTCGTCACCAGCAGCTTGTCCTGGTACCAGACCATGCCGGACAGCGGGGAGACCAGCCCCCGGTAGTCCCGGCCGCCGTCCACCGGGACGGCCAGCAGGGCCCACGTGTAGCGCGGCGCCCCGGGATCGTTCGCGTCGACGAAGGCGACCTTGGCCAGGCCCTGCCCGGGGGCCGGGCCGTCCAGGGAGCCGCCCTCGGCGCCCCGGGTCCAGCCGGACAGGATCACGCGGTTCGCGCCCCAGCGGCCGTCGTCGTCCGCGTCGCCCGAGGTCGTGACCGCGCCGGCCCGCCAGCCCCGGGTGCCGGAGCCGTCGAAGCAGTACGCGCGCGTGGCCGCCGGCTCCACCGGCAGAGCGTGCTTCTCGGAGGCCGGGCAGTCGGCCGCATCCCGCAGCGGGCGGTCGGCGTTCTCCAGGACCGTGCCGACGCCGACTGGCCGGCCCATCTCCGACGCTAGCCGGTCCAGCCACCGCCCGGGCACCCGGTGCTCGGCCAGCGGCAACCGCCCGGCACCGTCGGACGCGGAGACCGGCTTGAGAGCCCCGGGGGCGTCGGCGACTGTGGCCTGCGAGGCGCTGATCAGGGTGGCGGCGGCGGTGAGCGCGAGAGCCGTCCCGGCCAGGGTCGCGCGCAGCGCCCTGCCCCGCCTGCGCCGCCGGTGTCTGCCGCGATGCTTCATAACGTCCTCCCGAGACGGACCAACTGCGCCTGTTGATCCGCACGTTGACGGAGGAGCAGGTGGGGTGGCCCGTAGAGGGATGCTACGGCAGGTGAACGGTGCACGGGACGAAGACCCTGCAAATATGCGAAAGATGCACCCCCCGGGTCGCCTTGTACGGCACTCGCGGTGAACCTCAGGGCGCCGCTGCGGATCCCCGCCGCCCGCTCACCGCCGGTGCGGTCGAGTGCGGCAGCAGATCCCGCGGGTCGTCCGGGAGCAGCACCTCGATCTCGGCGTCCTCGGCGAACCGGTACGGCCGGTGCTCCAGGAACGCCCCCAGGTACCGCCGCACCCGCGACATCTCGGCACGCACCGTCACCGTGCGGGCCGGATCGCCGAACACGTCCCCGGCCAGGCCCGATGCGCTGCGCCCGGAGCGGTGAACGGCGAGCAGATACAGCAACTCGGCGTGCCGCGGGCTCAGTTCCCGGGTCCATGAGCCCGCCCCGGCGAGCACCTCCACCGACCAGCGCCGCGCCTGCCGGAGGTCCAGCACGATCCTGGCCGGGCCGCGCGGCACCGGCTCGTCCTCGGCCGACCGCACCAGCCAGCCCCCGGCCAGCGGCTCCACCGAGCACAGCCCGAGCGCCGGCAGCCATCTCGGGCCCGCCGACAGCGACTTCGGCAGGGCCACCCGCCGCGCGTACGGCATCCCGCTGACCGCGGCGGTCCAGCCGTCCGGGTCGACGACCAGGGCACGGCCGCCGATCCGGGCCAGCACCGGCGCCGCCACCGCGCGCAGCCGCTCCAGCGACTCCGTGTGCATCTCCCGCAGCCGGGCCTCGGCGAGCCGGGCCACCGAGCCCACCCAGGCGAGCGTGGCCGGATGCATCGTCTCCAGCGGGCCGCTCACGTCCACCACGCCCAGCAGCCGGCCGTCCCGCGGATCCGTCAGGGGGGCACCCGCGCACGTCCAGCCGGCCTGGGAGCGCACGAAGTGCTCGGAGGCGAAGACCTGCACGGGCCGGCGCACCACCGCCGGGGTGCCGAGACCGTTGGTGCCGACGACGTCCTCACGCCAGTCCGCGCCGAGTTCGAAACCCAGCCCGTCGGCCCTGCGCAGCACCGGCGGGCTGCCCTCGCGCCACAGCACCCGGCCGTCCTCGTCGGCCACCACCATGATGTGGTGGGCGACGTCCGCGGCCGCCAGCAGCCCCTCCCGGAGCACCGGCAGCACATGGCGCAAAACCGATGTCTCGCGCCGCCGCTGCACCTCCTCTCGGGACAGCGGATCCGCCCGGACGTCGTGGTCCGGATCCACACCGCTGCGCATCATCCGCTCCCAGGACCGCTCGATCACCGGACGCGGCGCCACCGGAGCGGGCTGCCCGGCCAGCCGCGCCGAGCGGACCTGCTGGAGAACCCGGGCCGCGCGCGTGCTGTCGACGGCGGCCAAGTGAGTGACGTCCATGCGCGTGCGCCCCCCGGAATCGCTTTCTGACTGTGTGTCTCATAGTGCCGCCTGCCCCCGGTGGCGCGCGCACACTCCGCACACAGTCAGCAGCAAGTTGCAACCCCCTGCAACCCTGGTGGACGGCCCGCCCGTGTCCGAAACTTGAGCGGCGCCGTCCCGAGCGGCGTTCAGCGGCTCGAACGGGCCCGTGCGGCGGGGGTGGTGCCGTGTCGGCGCAGCACCACCCCCGCTCCTTCGCGCACGCGCGCGAGGGCCCGCCGGATCAGCACACCGGCCGCGCCCGCTCCACCACCGACGCCAGGTCCAGCGTGTGCGGCAGCGTCCCGAAGGCGGCGCCCCCGTCGCCGCCGAGCCGCCCCGCGCAGAACGCGTCGGCGACCTGCGGTGGCGCGAACCGGACCAGCAGCGAACCCTGGAGCACCAGCGCGAGCCGCTCCGCGAGCCGCCGCGCCCGCCCCTCCACGCCCTCCAGGTCGGCGAGTTCGGTCAGCAGGTCCTTGATCGCCGCGTCCAGGCGGTGATCGGCGCCCCGCGCCTGCCCGACCTCGCGCAGATACGCGTCCAGCGCGCCCGGCTCCCGCTGCAACGCCCGCAGCACGTCGAGCGCCTGGACGTTGCCCGCGCCCTCCCAGATCGAGTTCAGCGGCGACTCGCGCACCAGCCGCGGCATCGGGGACTCCTCCACGTACCCGTTGCCACCGAGGCACTCCGCCGCCTCCACGGCAACGGGCGGGCACCGCTTGGTCACCCAGTACTTGGCGGCCGGCACCGCGATCCGCAGCAGTGCCCGTTCCTGCTCGCCGCCGTCGTCCCAGGCCGCCGCGAGGCGCAGCGCCAGAGCCGTCGCCGCCTCCGACTCCAGTGCCAGGTCGGCGAGGACGTTGCGCATGAGCGGCTTGTCGACGAGCCTCCCGCCGAACGCCTCGCGGTACGTGCAGTGGTGCACCGCCTGCGCCACCGCCTGCCGCATCAGCCCGGCGGAACCGAGCACGCAGTCGAGCCGGGTCGCCGCGACCATCTCGATGATGGTGCGCACCCCGCGCCCCTCCTCGCCGACCCGGCGCGCCCACGTCCCGTCGAACTCGACCTCGGCGGAGGCGTTGGACCGGTTGCCCAGCTTGTCCTTGAGCCGCTGGATCCGGAACACGTTGCGGGTGCCGTCCCGCAGCACCCGCGGCACCAGGAAACAGGTCAGCCCGCCCGGAGCCTGCGCCAGCACCAGGAAACCGTCGGACATGGGCGCCGAGCAGAACCACTTGTGGCCGGTCAGCTCGTACGTCCCGTCCTCGGCGAGGGGCCGCGCCGACGTGCGGTTGGCCCGCACGTCGCTGCCGCCCTGCTTCTCCGTCATCCCCATCCCGAACAGCGCCCCGGCCTTGAGGTGCGCGGGCCGCAGCTCCTGGTCGTAGACCATGGAGGTCAGCCGCGGCTCCCACTCGGCGGCCAGCTCCGGGTCGGTGCGCAAGGCGGGCACCGCGGCGTGCGTCATCGACAGCGGGCAGCCGTTGCCGGCCTCGACCTGCGTCCACACCACGAAGGCGGCGGCCCGCCGCAGGTGCCCGGCCGGCCGGTCCCACGCCGCCGTCAGGCCCGCGGAGACGCCCTTGCCGAGCAGCCGGTGCCAGGAAGGGTGGAACTCGACCTCGTCGGCGCGGTTGCCGTACCGGTCGTGCGTCAGCAGCCGCGGCGGGTTCTCGTTGGCCAGCCTGCCCCAGTCCTGAACCTGCGCCGAGCCGGAGGTGCGGCCCAGTGCCGACAGCTCGCCGAGGACCTCCTCACGCAGGTCCGGATCCAGATGCCGGGCGACCGCGTCGGACAGGGCCCGGTCCGCGGAGAAGACGTCGTACCCCACCAGCGGCGGGACCTGGTTCGTCACGGTGTGCGTGCTGCCTGCCATGCTGCGAAAGTACCCCGCGGTAGCACCTTGGTCACCAGCGAACCCGGCCCGGTCCGCGAAGACCCGGCCTGTGGGTGAGTGGGACCCGGCCCGGCGGATACCGTTAGGGGGTGCAGCCAGCAAGTGACACCCCCGACACACCCTCCGGGCGCCTCCACCGGGCGCGAGCCCTCTACCGGAACGTCTCCAAGCGCAGGACCGCCTGGCTGCTGCTCAAGGACACCGTCAACTCCTGCATCGAGTACCGGATCCTGGGCCTCGCGGCCGAGGCCGCGTTCTTCACCCTGCTGTCGGTGCCGCCGCTGCTGCTGAGCATGATCGGACTGCTCGGCTATGTCGACGCCTGGACCGGCGCCGACACCATCCAGAGCCTCCAGACCAACCTCCTGGAGGCATCCCGCACCGTCCTGTCCGACCAGGGCGTCCGCGAGATCGCCCAGCCGATCCTGCACGACGTGATGAAGGGCGGCCGGCCCGACGTCATCTCCATCGGCTTCCTCTTCGCCCTGTGGTCGGGCTCCCGCGCGGTGAACGTCTTCATCGACACCATCACCGTCATGTACGGCCTCGACGGTGTCCGGGGCATCGTCAAGACCCGCCTGCTGGCCTTCCTGCTGTTCATCGTGGCCCTGCTGATCGGCTCCGTCGCGCTGCCGCTGATGGTGGCCGGGCCCGACGCCGTGGTGGACGTCGTGCCCTGGTCGACGACGGTCGTACAGGTCCTCTACTGGCCCACGGTGATCCTCCTGTCGATCGCCTTCCTGACGACGCTGTACCACGTGTCCGTCCCGGTCCGCTCCCCGTGGATCGAGGACGTGCCCGGCGCGCTGGTCGCCCTCGGCATGTGGGTGCTCGGCAGCTTCCTGCTGCGGATCTACCTGACCAGCACCGTCGAGGGCCCCACCATCTACGGCTCCCTCGCCGCGCCCGTCGCCGTGCTGCTGTGGATCGGTGTGTCCGCGTTCGCCGTCCTGGTCGGGGCCGCGGTCAACGCCGCCATCGACCGGGTCTGGCCGGCCGCCGCCACGGCCGCGGCCCGCGAGGCCAACGAGCGGCTGCGGCAGGCCCAGGTCGCCGAGTACGTGGCCCGCGCGGGTGCCGCGGGCGAGGCCGACCCGGACATGCCCTCCGAGTTCCCGGAACGCTGGTCCCGCTTCCTGCCGCCGGAGGACGTGTCGGCCCGCCTGCGCACCCATGTGAAGAGCACCCACGTGAAGAACACCCAGTTGAAGAGCACCCAGGTCAACGGGGAGGGGCCCCCGCCCGAGGACCAGTGACGGCCACCGGCCCTCAGGCCTTCCAGGTCCCGGCCGCGGCCTCCTCGCGCACGAAGTCGCCGAAGTCCCGGGGCGCGCGGCCCAGCACCTCCCGCACACCGTCCGAGAGGTGCGCGTTGCGGCCGTCGAGGAGCGTGCCGAAGATCTCCGTCATCGCCGCCACCTCCTCCGGCGGCACGCCGAACCCGGCCAGCGCCTCGCCGTAGTCCCGCGTCGAGACGGCCCGGTACGCCAGCGGACGCCCCGTCGCCGCGGCGATCTCCGCGACGGCCTCCCCGAAGGTCAGCAGCCGGGCCCCGGAGAGGGTGAGGATCCGCCCCACGTACCGGTCGTCGGAGGTCAGCACGCGCACCACCACGTCCGCGACGTCCCGCACGTCGAGGAACGGCTCGCGCACCTCGTCGGCCGGGAACACCAGCTCGCCGCGCTCCCGCAGCTCCGCCACCAGCGGCCCCTCGCTGAAGTTCTGCGCGAACCACGCCGCCCGCACGACCGTCCAGTCCGCCCCCGAGGCGCGCAGCGCCTCCTCGGTGGGCAGGGCCTGGTCCTCGCCCCGCGCGGACAGCAGCACCAGCCGCCGCACGCCGAGCCCGGCCGCCTCCCGCGCGAGCGCGCCGACCACCTCCGCGGCGCCCGGGGAGCCGACGTCCGAGGGATGGGCGAGGTAGGCCGCGTCGGCGCTACGCAGGGTGTCCGCCCAGGTCGAGGCGTCCCACCAGTCGAAGCCCGTCGCACGTGAAGCCGCCCGGACCGTGAGCCCGGCCGCCCGCGCGGCCCGCGCCACCCGGCTCCCGGTACGCCCCGTGGCGCCCGTCACCACCACCGTCCTGACCTGCGTGTTCCGTGCACTGTTCCGCGCCGTGTTCTCCGCTGTGTTCGTCATGCCGTCGAGTCAACTGCCGTACGCCGCACGGAACCATCGCTGAACGGCTCATTCCCATACGCCCGCGTCTATGCTGGCCGCATGGACGCTCTCGCCGGTCTGCTGGAGGGGCCCCGCGCACGGGGCGCGTTCATGATCAGGGCCTGCTTCGACCCGCCGTGGGCGGTGCGCGTGGAGGACCGGGCCCCACTCACCGTGATGCTCGTCGTCCGAGGCGAGGCCTGGATCGTCCCCGACCGGGGCGAGCGGACGCGGATCGGGGCCGGCGACCTCGCCATCGCCCGCGGCCCGGACCCGTACACCTGCGCGGACGACCCCGGCACGCCCCCGCAGGCGGTGATCCTGCCGCACCAGGAGTGCCGCTACCCCGACGGACGGCCCCTCAACGGCTCCATGGACCTCGGCGTGCGCACCTGGGGCGACCGGCCCGACGGGGACACCGTGATGCTGATCGGCACCTACCCGGTGCGGGGCGAGGTCGGCGGACGGCTGCTGGACGCCCTGCCTCCGCTGCTCACCCTCACGTCCGACGTGTGGGACTGCCCGCTCACGCCGTACCTCACCGAGGAGATCGTCCGGGACGAGCCGGGGCAGGAGGTCGTCCTGGACCGGCTGCTGGACCTGCTGGTCATCGCCGCGCTGCGGGCCTGGTTCGCCCGCCCCGAGGCGGAGGCACCGGCCTGGTACCGGGCCCTCGCCGACCCGGTCGTCGGCCGTGTGCTGCGCCTGCTCCAGGACGACCCGGCCCACCCCTGGACGGTCGCCTCGCTCGCCGCGAAGGCCGGGGTTTCCCGGGCGGCGCTGGCCCGCCGCTTCACCGCCCTGGTGGGCGAACCCCCGATGACCTACCTGACCGGCTGGCGCCTCGCCCTCGCCGCCGACCGGCTGCGCGACTCCGCCGACACCCTCGACGCGGTGGCCCGCAGGGTGGGCTACGGCAGCGCCTTCGCCCTGTCGACGGCGTTCAAGCGCGCGTACGGGATGAGCCCGGTGGAGTACCGGGGGCGGCGGGTGGCGTAGCGGCACCGGTGCTGATCCTCGCGCCCGCCGCCGCGGCACGGCGTAGCCTGGCCCTCGTGTACGTGGAGCGGACGTCGCGGCTGCCCGGGGCGGTCGTGTGGACCAACACCCCGTCGCGGCCCGGGGTGGCGCGGGTCCTGCCCGACGGGTGCATGGATCTGCTGTGGCACGACGGGCGGCTGATGGTCGCCGGGCCCGACACCCGCGCGTACCTCCCGGACGGGGTGTCCGGCCCCTGGGCCGGTGTCCGCTTCTACCCGGGCACCGCCCCCACCCTCCTGGGCGTGCCGGCGCACGAACTGCGCGACCGGCGCGTCGAGCTCGCGGACCTGTGGCCGGCCGCGCAGGTACGGCGCATGTCCGGCCGGGTGAACGCGGCCCCCGACCCGGCGAGCGGCCTGGAGGAACTGGCGCTGCGGCGTGCGGCCGGTGCCGAGCCCCCCGACCCGCTGCTCCGGCAGATCGTCGCCGCCCTCGACGCGGGCCGCCCGGTCGCCGCCACGGCCGACGAACTCGGTCTGGGAGAGCGCCAGTTGCACCGCCGTTCGCTCTCCGCCTTCGGCTACGGCCCCAAGACCCTGGCCCGCATCCTGCGGCTGCGCCGCGCCCTCGCACTCGCCCGGGCCGGTGTGCCCTTCGCGGAGACGGCCGCCCGGGCCGGATACGCCGACCAGGCCCATCTGGCCCGCGACGTAAGGGACTTGGCGGGTCTGCCGCTGGGTGAGCTACTCGGCAGCGGCGGCTAGCGGGGCGAACAGGTCCACCCCGTTGCCGTCCGGGTCGTGCACCACGGCGTACCGCTGGCCCCAGAAGGCGTCCCACGGCTTGAGCTCGCCTTCACAGCCCGAGCCGACCAGTTCGTCGTACAGCGCGTCCACCTCCTCCGGTCCGTCGCAGCGCAGGGCCAGCGAGGTCCGGCCACCGCCGGCGGGCGGCTGCCAGCCGGGCAGGAAGGAGCGGACCGTCTCCTCGGTGTCCAGCAACAGCCGCAGCCCGCCCGGCAGTTCCGCCTCGGCGTGCGGCTGGTTCTCGGCACCGTCCGGGAAGGCGAACCCGATCCGGCGGTAGAACGCGACGGAGGCGGCCATGTCGGAGACGACCAGGCCGATGGCATCGAATCGTGCAGTCATGGAGCCACCGTAGGCAGGCCCGCACGCCCGGTCTTGAAGAAAACGGACGCCCTGTGCCGCCCCCCGGGTGCCCGTCGGCTGCGCCCGGCCTCCCGGGCGGCATCACCTGGACGGCCCGGCTGCTCCCGCCGCCCGGACCGCGCCCGGACGCGGCCGCCGCGCCCGCCGCCGTCGGCCCTCCGCCCCGGACGCGGTCCCCGCCGGCCCGTCTCCGGCCGGGACGCCGCCGCACCGCGCCTGAACCGTCCCAGGACGGCCCCGGGACGCCGGCAGGGCTCGCCGCGGGTGCCGCCGGCCCCTGAGGCTGTGCCGTGCCAGACGAGACGAGCCGCCCCAGGGGAAACCCGCCGGGGGACGGCGGTTCGGAAAGGACAACCGCATGAGCATGCGCAATCGGGCCGTGGCGATGGCGACGGCCGTGCTGCTGGGGGCCGGGGGGACCGGCATCGCCCTGGCTCCGGCGGCGAACGCCGCGCCCGCCTACTTCGGCATCGACGGCAAGGGTGCCGTGACCAACGACTGGGAGGACGAGGAGAATCTCGGCGTCGACGCCTACTCCCGAGGCAACGCCATCGCCCTGTGGGAGACCGTGCTGTGGGCGGACGGCGCCGAGTGGGAGGACGACGAGGGCGAGTGGCAGCCCTTCAGGAAGAGCCGGATCGACGGCTCCTTCGGGCCGGAGACCGAGTCGGCCACCCAGTGGTGGCAGAGCCGGCACAACCTCCCCGAGACCGACGGCACCGTCGACAGCGAGAGCTGGGACTTCGCCCAGACCCGGCTCCAGAGCCTCCCGGGCAACATCGTCCAGTACAAGGGCCTCGTGCGGAACGTCAACTTCAAGCGCGTGGGCGGGAAGTACCAGGTGAAGCTGAAGAACGTCGGGCCGTGGAAGTACGCCCACTACCGCACGGTCGGCTGAGCCGGCCGTCGCCGGGGGAGCGGCCGGCCGTGACGGTCATCCGCTCCCCGAGGGCAGCATCCACAACAGCCCGGCCAGCAGCACGACGATGACCCCGAACGACACCAGGGCCGCCGCCCGCCAGCGCCGGTACTCGGCACCGGCCGGCGGCGCGTCCGCCACCGGCCCCGCGGGCCCGGCCGCCACCGGCACCCCGTGGGGCCACGTCGCGTCGGCCAGGTCCCACAGCGCCAGCAGCCGCGCCTGGTCGGCCCCCGCCACCCGGCACAGCGCCTGCACCGCTCCCCGCGGCGGCTGCTTGGCCCCGCTGAGATACCGCTGCCACGACGACTTGCTGTAGGCGGTCCGCCGGGCCAGCTCCGCGAGGCTCAGCCCGGTGCGGTCCTTCAGGGCCCGCAGCTGTTCGACCAGGTGCCGCGCCTCCCTCGGCAGTACGTCCGGAAGCGGCCGCCAGCGTGTCATGGTCGTCCCCCCACTGCTCGCCGCCGCCCCGCCCCCGGACACCGGCCCCTCCCCACCGCACCGTTCGACGCCGGCCCGTCCCGGCCAGTTCCCCCGGGTGGCGGGCGCGCGACGCGTACGAGGGGTGCGCGGCCCGACGCCCGTGCGACCACGGGCCGGGCCCTGTGCGCCGGTCGGGGCGACCGCGGGGAGCCGACCGCCGGGCGCGGCCGGGAGCACTCCTACGCGCGCGGCGCCGCCGTACTCGCCCGTTCCACCAGCCGCGTCGACAGTTCGGTGCGCGTGCTCTCGGGACGGTGCCCGTCCATCATGCGCAGCAGTGACCGCAGGGCCGTCGCGGCCATCTCGGACAGCGGCTGGCGGACGGTGGTCAGGGCGGGGGAGGCCCAGCGGGCCTCGGGCAGGTCGTCGAAGCCGACCACACTGATGTCGTCCGGGACCCCCAACCCCCTTTCGGCCAGGGCCTGGTAGACACCCAGCGCCATCCGGTCCGAGCAGACGAAGACGGCGGTCGGCGGTTCGGGCAGGTCGAGGAGTTCCAGCATGCGGCGGTGGGCCGCGCTCTCGTCGAAACCGGCGTGCCGCACGTACTCGGCGCGGTGCCGGACCCCGGCCGACGCGAGTGCCGAGCGGTATCCGGCGACCCGCGCGCTGCTGCACATCGTGCGCCGAGGACCGGCGATGACCGCGATCCTGTCGTGCCCCATGGACAGCAGATGCTCCGTGGCCGTCAGACCGCCCTGCCAGTTCGCGGCGCCCACCGAGACCACGCCCTCCGGCGGTTCCTGCACCGGGTCGATCATCACGAACGGTATGCGGTGCTGCTCCAGCCACGCGTACTGCGAGTCGCTGAGCTCGGCCAGGTTGAACAGGACCCCGGAGGAACCGCGGACGACCAGCTTGTCGAGCCAGCCCCGCTCCGGGCGGCCGACCCGGGAGCGGATCAGGGCCGCCGACACCACGACCTCCAGGCCGGCGTCGTGCGCCGCGTCCTCCACCCCGTGCAGCACCGCACCCGACCAGGAACTCTCCAGCGAGTGCACGACCAGATCCACCAGCCGGGGTGCCTTCGCCGCGTCGAAGCGGGGTCTGCGCACGTACCCGAGCCGGTCGAGTGCCTCGGTGACGCGGCGGCGGGTCTCGGGCGCCACGTCTTCGCGGCCGTTGACCACCTTCGACGCGGTCGGCACCGACACCCCCGCCTCGCGCGCCACGACCGCCAGCGTCGGACCGGCAGCCGCGCTCGCACTCGCCGTACGGACCATCGGGAACCCACCTCTCCGGCCCGCCCGAGGGCCGTGGAAAGTTTCGACCAGCTCTGCGCACGGCGGACACGGGGACGCCGGGCAGAAAGCGCTTCCTACTGTAGGTGCGGCGCAGGACGGGTGGAAGAGAAGTGAATTCACCGCTTCCCGCCGGTCAAAACTTTCGAAACCCCGAACAACTCGCTCAGCCCGGTGTGCAGGTCAGCCGAAACCCGGTGAAGTCCGCCGTGAACGCCGCGTCCACGAGGTCCCTGGCGTGGATCCCCGCCATCGCCCCCGTGAACCGCAGCCCGGAGCCGTGGTCGTCGGAGAGCCGGCCGAAATCCAGCGCCGGCCCGATCGCCGTGCGCACCCCCTCGCGTACGTACCAGAAGCGTGCGTCGGCCCCTTCCACCGTCACCCCCAGCGTCACCGGCCCGTCCGCGGACACCTCGACGACGGCGGCCTGCCGCACACCGTCCTCGTCGCGTTCGACGAGGCTGAGCACCGTACGGCCCGGGGACCCGTCCCACTGCTGGCCGCGCTGCGGCTCGCCCTCCGGCTCCGCCCACGTCAGGTCCAGGGCGAGATACGCCTCGGGGTTGTACCAGAGCACCAGCCCGGCCGCCTGCGTGAAGGTGTCCGGCCGTGCCTCGACGGTCACTTCGGCCTCCGCACGGTGCTCGGTGACGCGCTGGGCCAGCAGCCCGGGCGCCCACCGGGACTCCGGCCCGTGCCGGCCGCGCAGCCGGATCCAGCCCGGCCGGGTCGCGGTGTCCGCCCAGGACGGGTCCGGCGGTTCGCGCAGGGTGCTCCACGGCCACGACAGACCCTCCGGCGGCGCGGCCGGAGGCAGCGGGTGCGGCCGCGTCGGTACGCCGACCCGGACCGCGGGGTGCCAGCCCCCCTGCCGCAGCCGGGGCCAGCCGTCCGCGTCCCAGATGACGGCCTGGATCGCCGTCTCCCGGCCGAGCGTGCAGCGGCGGCCCCGCGGGGTGCGCAGCGGACGGGCCGTCAGATGGCTGAGCAGCCACTGCCCGTCCGGCGTCACCACCAGCTCGCCGTGCCCCGCCTTCTGCAAGGGCCCCTCCGGATCGTCCCGGGTCGTCAGCAGCGGCCGTGCGTCGAGTTCGTACGGCCCCGTCAGCTCCTTGGCGCGAGCCACCCGCACCCCGTGCTCCCAGCCGGTGCCGCCCTCCGCCACCAGCAGGTAGTACCAGCCGTCGCGCCGCAGCAGTTTCGGCCCCTCGATCAACCGGTCGTGCCGGAGCAGCAGACGCGTCCCGCCGACGGGCTCCAGCGTGGCCCGGTCCAGCTCCGTGACGACGATCCCCGCGAACCGCTCGCCCCCCGGCCGGTGATCGTTCTGAAGGTTCAGCAGCCACAGCCGGCCGTCCTCGTGGAACAGGGCCGGATCGAAACCGTGACTCGCGACCCGGCGCGGAGCACTCCACACGCCGTCGACGCGGGCGGCGGTCGAGACGTACGTGTCGAGGTCGAAGTACGGCGTGCCGACCGAGCGCACGACGGTGTACGTCACCCAGAACCGTTCCCCGTCCCAACTCAGCGACGGGGCCCAGACGCCACCCGAGTCGGGCACACCGGCCAGCGAGTCCCCCGGAACCGCCCCCCGCACGTGACCGGCGTACTCCCAGTGGGCCAGGTCCCGGGAACGGTGCACCGGGATGGTCGGAAACCACTCGAAGGAACTGGTCGCCACGTAGTACCAGTCACCCACCCGCACCAGGGACGGGTCGGGGGCGAAGCCGCGGAGGACGGGGTTGCGCAGAACGGTCACGCGAGGGCTCCCGGAGCGTCGGTCACCCTGGGGGCCGCAGGGAGTCGGGTCACCTGCGGCCCCCAGGAGTCGGGTGGGGGACAAGGGGGAGGGGCATCACTTGAGGGCGCCGAGCGTCACGCCGGTGCGCCAGTAGCGGCGCATCGCGACCATCATGATCGCCATCGGGACGATGGACAGCAGCGCGCCGGTCAGCACCAGCCCGGTCAGGTCGATGCCGGACTCCAGCCGCGTGCCGGTCCAGTTGTAAAGACCGAGGTTGAGCGTCCAGTTCTCCTTGCCGCGCAGCACCGTCAGCGGCAGGAAGAAGGCGTTCCAGGTGTTCACGAAGGCCAGCAGGAACACCGTCGCACCCCCCGTCGTCATCATCCGCAGCACGATGCTGAAGAAGATCCGCAGCTCCCCGGCGCCGTCGATCCGGGCGGCCTCCAGCAGCTCGTAGGGGATCGTCGCCTCGGTGTACACCTTGGCCAGGTACACGCTGAACGGGTTGATCAGACAGGGGATCAGCATCGCCCAAGGCGTGTCC
This sequence comes from Streptomyces sp. NPDC029044, assembly GCF_040637495.1. Taxonomy (NCBI): domain Bacteria; kingdom Bacillati; phylum Actinomycetota; class Actinomycetes; order Kitasatosporales; family Streptomycetaceae; genus Streptomyces; species Streptomyces sp. NPDC029044. The sequence goes on along the minus strand of NZ_JBEZWN010000015.1, from coordinate 27,748 downwards.
ACCAAGCCGATCGCGGAGAACAGCAGATACAGCGGCAGCGTCAGCAGCGCGATCGGGATCAGGAACGAGCCCACGACGCACGCGAAGATCGCGTTGCGCCCGGGGAAGTCGAAGCGGGCCAGTCCGTAACCGGTTGCGAGCGCGATCAGCGTGCCGCCGAGCGAGCCCACGCCCGCGTAGAGGAACGAGTTGGCCGTCCACCGCAGGAAGATCCCGTCCTGGTACGTGAACACCTGCTGGAGGTTGTCCCACAGGTGCCAGCCCGAGAACCACAGGCCGTTGCTCTGGTACAGCCCCGTACGGTCCTTGGTCGCGGCCACGATCAGCCACCACACCGGGAACAGGCTGTAGGCGCTGGCCAGCGCCAGCCCCACGAGCAGGAAGCGCTGACCGCCCCGCCCGCGGGCGGCCGGGTCCGGCCGGGTCAGCCTCCGGACACCGCGGACTTCGGGCCGCTCGGCGGTCTGCTCGGTCAGCGTCATCAGTCGGCCTCCTTCGAGGTGAGCCGGTAGAAGAGGAAGGAGGCGACGCCCAGGATCAGGGCGAGCAGCACCGACAGGGCGGCCGCGTAGTGGTAGTTGCCCGCGTTGAACGCCTGGTTGTAGATGATCATGATGGGGGTGAAACTGTCGCTGACCGTCTGCGGCGTGATGTTCCGGAACAACGCCGGCTCGTTGAAGATCTGAAGCATCTGGATGATCGACAGCAGACCCGTCAGGACCAGCGCCCCGCGCACGAACGGGATCTTGATGCTGCGCGCGATCCGCAGCTCCGAGGCACCGTCCAGCCGGGCCGCCTCGAACAGCTCCCGCGGCACACCTTGCAGGGCCGAGTAGATGATCACCATGTTGTAGCCGATGCCGTGCCAGGTCAGCAGGTTGCCGATGGCCGGCCACACCATCGACGGCGCGAAGAAGTTCCAGTCGAGACCGAGGGACTTGCCGATCGAGGTGAGCGGGCCGACGTCCGGGCTGTAGAGGTTGACCCACACGATCGCCGCGACCACGCCGGGGATCATGTACGGCACCAGCAGCACGATCCGGAACCTGCTCGCCGCCCTGGACGTGAGCGCGTCCAGGAACAGCGCCAGCAGCAGGCTGATCAGCAGCATCATCGGGATCTGGACACACGCGAAGAGCACCACCCGCAGGATGGAGTTCATGAACGCCGAGTCCGTCAGCCCCTGGGTGTAGTTGTCGAGCCCGACGAACTCCGTCGTCGCGCCACCGAGACCGAGCCCGGACTGCCTCTCCGTGAACAGCGACTCGTGGACGGCGTAGCCGATCGGGAGCAGATACAGGAAGACGAAGCCGAGCTGGAAGGGCACCGTGAAGGCGGCACCCTTCCAGCGCATGGACCGAATCATCGAGTGCCTCAGCCCTTGACGCTGATACCGCGGGACTTCAGGTCCTTGACCGTCCACTGCTGCATGTGCGCGAGCAGGTCGGTGACCTTCTGCTCCTTGTTGACGACCTTGGCCCACCCCGCCTGGAGCTCGGTGAACATCGCCGTCCAGTTGGGCCCGAAGGTCCAGTCGGTGGTGACGGTGCCCAGGCTGTCCGTGACGACCTTCTGTGCCGGCTCGTAGTTCTTGCCGAGCAGCTTCTGCGAGATCGACTCGCCGACGTAGGAACCGCTGTCCCTCAGTGCCGGCATCACGCCGTTGCCGGTCTCCGGGCTCGCCATCGTCTTGACCGCGTCCGGGTTCGTCGACATCCACAGGGCCGCCTGAGCCGCCTGCTTCTGGTCCGCGCACTGCTTCGTCACCAGCGTGACACCGCCGGTCAGATTCGTGCCGGCGGGCGTCTTCGCCGCCTCGCCCCGGTACGCCGGCCAGGGCGCCAGCGCCCAGTCGCCGAAGGACTTGGTGAAGTTCTGCACCATGCCGGCCATCTGCCAGGTGGAGATCTGCCGGGTCGCGGTGGCACCACTGTCGTAACTGCGCTGCACGGCCGCGTAGTCGGCGAACGACAGCTTGGCGTTCAGGTCGTTGTCGATGATCTCCTGGATCACCTTCGCGGCCTTCAGGGTGCCCTCGTCCTGGAAGTTCACCTTCCAGGCGTCGCCGTCGATCGCGTACCAGTGCGCACCGGCCTGCATCGCGAGCACCTCCAGGGTGCTCGGGTCCTCACCGGCGTAGTTGGTGATCTTGATGTTGTGCTTCTTCAGCTCCTTGCCCGCGGCGATGAAGTCGTCCCAGGTCGTCGGGGGCTTGAGGCCGTACTTCTCGAAGATGTCCGTGCGGTAGATCGTGAACTGGGGCGCCGAGCTGGTGGGCACGCCGTAGAGCTTGCCCTGCACCTGCGCGCTCGCCCAGGCGCCGGTGTTGAACTCGCCCTTCTCGCCCTCGACGTAACCCGTGATGTCGGCGAGGGCGCCCTGCGACACCCAGCTCGTGACGTACTCGGCGGTGTTCTGCACCAGGCAGGGGGCGTTGCCGGCCTTGACCGCGTTGGTCAACTGCTTCTGCATGGTCAGCTGGTCGGTGACCTTCGTGTACTTCAGCTGAATGTCCTTGTGCGAGGCGTTGAACGCCTTGACGACCGCCTCCTGGCCGTTGGCCCAGCCCCAGAAGGGGAGCGTGACGGGGCCGGACTTCGAAGCGGCGTCGTCGCCCGAGCCGGATCCGCCGCAGGCGGAGAGCAGACCTGTCAGCGCGATGCCCGCGACAGCGGCGGAGGCGAACCTGCTCCGGGGGCTGGTGAAGTTCATCTGACCGTGATCCTTCGGAATAGGGCGTTCTCAGAACGAGAGGACGGCGGCGGCTCGTGGTGCCGGCCAGGAACGGCGGCCGGAAAACGTCGGCTCGCGGTTGCGGGGGGTTCGGCCAAGCGGAAGCAGAAGCTGTAGTAAGCGGTTGCTGGGACCGTAGGCGGACGACTCGGCTCTTAGCAAGAGGTGTGCGGGAAAATTGTTTCCCGGGGGCCGACTGCGGGACTGTCCCCGGACGGGCTGCGTCCACCCGTACGTTCTCGTATAACCGCAGGTCAGTGCGGTGCCCTAGGTGTCGGCCCATGCCGCGGCGGCCAGGCCGGCGCAGCCTCGAACGAGGGGTGACGGTAGCGGAAAACGGTTACGTAACGAGGTCTGCTCGTTATCCGCGCTGACCTTGCGGCCGCACCGAGTTGCGGACCACGACGTGCGTGCCCAGCACCAGGTGGTCGCCGTCGGCACTCCTGCGTCGACCCGCCCCGCCCTCGCGCCGGTCTGCCACCGCGCGCAGCGCGACGCGGCCCATCTCCTCGTACGGCACGTGCACGGTGGTCAGTTGGGGAGTGAGCTGGGACGCGAGCGGGATGTCGTCGTAACCGACGATCGAGACGTCCTCGGGTACCCGCAGACCCGCCGCGCGCAGGGCCTGCATGGAGCCCGCCGCGACCACGTCCGTCCCCGCCAGCACGGCGGTGAAGTCCGGGGTGTCGTGCAGGGCCGCCTCGACGGCCTCGTACCCGTGCTCGTAGTCGTACGGGCCGTGCCGCACCATGCCCGGGTCGAACGGCACTCCGTACGCCTCGAAAGCCCGCCGCGCTCCCTTCAACCGGCCCTGCGCGGTGGTCAGTTCGGCATGTCCTGGCAGGACGAGGACGCGTCGGTGACCGGCCGACAGCAGGTGGCTGGCCATCGCGTAGGCGCCGCCCTCGTTGTCGTAGTCGACGGTCGTCGCCGGGACGTCACCCTCCAGCGGGGGCCGGCCCACGAGGACCAGATGCGAGCCGGCCGCGTCCAGGGAGCGCGCGAAGCGGGCCATGCGCAGCTGGTACTCGTCGTAGTCGTAGGCCCCGCCGAGCAGGATCACCGCGGCCACGCCCTGCTGGCGCATCAGATTCACCAGGGCCAGCTCCCGCTCGGGGTCGTCGCCGGTCGTGCCGACCAGGGAGAGCCAGCCGCGCAGGGTGGCGGCGCCCTCGACCCCCTTCGCCACATGGGCGAAGGCGGCACCGGTGATGTTGTTGATGAGGATCGCCACCGTCGGTGTACCGCCGCCGGCCAGCGAACGGGCGTGGGCGTTGGTGACGTAGTCCAGGTCCCGGACCACTTTCATCACCCGGCGGCGCAGCTCCTCCGACACCGGGTAGTTGCCGGACAGCACCCGGGAGACGCTGGCCACGGAGACGCCCGCGCGCTCCGCGACATCACGGATGGTCGCCCGGCCGGCGTCACTCGTCGCCTTGCGCTGACTCACCCTTGCGGCTCCTTCGCGGTAGTGGCCCGGCCTGTTGTCGTCCGGTCGGTGGCCGGCCGGGCCGCGCCTGCTGCCGGGGTCCTGCCCGCTCCGTGCGGAAACCGTATCCCATCGTTGCTCCAGGGCTGGAGGGCCTGTGGACAAGTGCTGACGACCTCCCGCCCGGCATGACGCGCGGTGCTGACGGCCCCGCCCGGCATGAGGCGGGGGAGCGCCTGCCCCACGGTGACAGGCCGCGCGTCGCGTCCCACGGCCGCCGAGCCGTGACTCCTTCCGCGCCTGCGGCGGCGCTGCTCCGGCAGGCGCACCGAGAGGAGACCCCCGGAGTGACGCGCCGTCCCCGGAGTGCGGGCCACGGCGTCACGCCACCCGCGCCAGATCCGCCCGCAGCACCTCGTGGGCCGGTGGGGCGCCCGACACCAGGCGCTCCAGTTCCTCCACCACGATGCGGCCGAGCCGCTCCAGTTCGTTGCCCAGGGAGCCGGCGATGTGCGGGGTGAGGAACACGTTGGGCAGGTGGTACAGCGGGGAACCGGCGGGCAGCGGCTCCGGGTCCGTGACGTCGAGGACCGCGCTGAGCCGGCCCGACACCAGCTCGTCGGCGAGCGCGTCGTGATCGACCAGCGCGCCGCGGGCGGTGTTGATGAGGACGCCGCCGTCCCGCACCAGGGCGAGCCGGTCGCGGTCGAGCATGTGGTGGGTCTCGGGGATGTCGGGGGCGTGCAGACTCACGATGTCGCTGTGCCTGAGCAGGTTCTCCAGCGACACCGACTCGGCACCGAGGGCGGCGGCCTCGGCCGGGCTCACGTACGGGTCGTGCAGCAGAACGGTGAGGTCGAAGGGCCGCAGCAGTTCCAGTAGGCGGCGGCCCACGCGAGAGGCGCCGATGACGCCGACGCGACGGCCCAGGTTGCCGGTCACCGCGGTCTCCGCAGGGCCCGGGTAGGCATGGGACCGGCGGAAGCGCTCACGGTGGTCGAAGGCGTCCTTGCCCACGAGCAGGATCATCGCGAGCGTGTACTCCGCGACGGGCACGGCGTTGCCCGTCACCGCGCTGGACACCTTCACGCCGCGTTCCCACAGGGCGTCGCCCACCAGGGAGCGCACGGACCCGGCCGCGTGCAGGACGGCGTCCAGCTTCGGGGCCGCCGCGAGGACCCCGGCGTCCAGATGCGGGCAGCCCCATCCGGTGATCAGCACCTCGGCGGAGGCCAGGGCGGCGGCGCCGGCCGGATCGGCGAAGTCGCGCACCACCAACCCGGGGTCGATGTCGGCCGTGCGCCTCAGCCGCTCCATCAGCGGCGGAGGGAAGAGCAGCGGGAGGTGCACCGGGTCCATCGCGAACACGGCCCGCGGCAGCTGAGGGCTGGGCATGACTCTCCTGGAGCAGGGGGATAGAAACGTTTTCAGAAAGCGCCTTCTACCGTAGATCTGTTGGGAAGCGGCGGTCAATCGCCCGGTCGGGGCCAGCTGTGCGGGCCTCGGTGTTCGGTCGTCCTCACTCCGCAACCCCGTACCGTCACTGTTTCCGGAAACCCATTACTGCTGTTTCGGTGGCGAGGAGTCACCCCTCAGTGGCCCGCCTGCGGGGCAAAGCAGTGCTGAAGAGGGGTGCGGCAACCGGTTCCCACCCGTTCCCACCCGTTTCGCTGTCCACAGTCTTTTCGAAAATCGGTTCAGGCTCTTGACGGGCCATCGAGGCCGGAAGAAGCTCTGCCCCACGCACAACAACCGGTTTCCACACAGGTGCCCTGCGGTTGCCAATCGGTTGCCATGCGGCCTTCTCCGGTCGGCGATCCGTCATTCGACCGGTATCTCGAACAGCAAGTGCAGGAGGTGGTGCGTTCATGCACCCACGTGCTGGTGCTTCCCTGAGCCGCCGCCGATTCCTCGCCCTCTCGGCCGCCGGCGCCGCGACCGGCGCGGCGTCGCTGAGCGGCTGTGCGATGCAGGTCTCCAGCGGAGTCGGCGGCGGTGGCGAGACCGTCACGGTGATGGCCAAGCCCGACGACATCTCTCCGGAGCTGATCCGGCAGGCCCGGAAGGACATCGGGGTCAAGATCGTCACGGTGCGCTACGACATCACCAAGCTCATCGGCATGATGACCAACGGCGCGCCGCCCGACCTGGTGCGCGGCGTGGGCGCCACGGACGCCCCCTACTTCGCGGCCCGCGACGTGATGGAGGACCTGGACCCCTACTTCGCCCGGAGCCACGTCCTCAAGGCCGGTGACCTCGACCCGGTCAACGACCTGTGGCGCTTCGACGGCCGCACCCAGGGCCAGGGCCCCCGCTACGGCATGGCGAAGGACTTCTCCCAGGACTCCATGTACTGGTACAACACCGCCCTCTTCGACGAGGCGGGCGTCGACCACCCGCCGGAGACCGAGCCGGTCACCTTCGAGGAGTGGCTGGAGAACGCCGAGCGGCTCACCCGGCGCAAGAACGGCCAGACGATCGTCTTCGGCGGAAGTTACCAGGGCGTGCTCACCCCCAACCTGCTGGCGAGCCTCACGGCGTCCGCCGGTGGCAGCCTCTTCAACGACGACTTCTCCCGCATCGACTTCACCACCCCCGAGGCCCGCAAGGCGCTGAACTGGTACGTCGAGTACGGCCGGAGCAGGGTCGGGCCGAGCATCGTCCAGCCCGACCCCAACGCCTGGGACGGCCCGACCTACCAGGCGAGCCGGATGGCCATGAGCAACTCCGGCTACTGGCTCGGCGGTCTGATCAACACGGACAAGAAGCTGGCGCCACTCTCGCGCCTCGCCCCGGCCCCGCTCTTCGCGGGCGGCCGACGGGTCAGCCCCTGCCAGGCCGGCACCGGATTCTGGATGCCGAAGCAGGCGAAGAACAAGGACGCGGCCTGGCGGGTCTTCGAGTGGTTCTTCGGTGAGGGGCCGGCCAAGGCCCGCGCCTCCGGCGGCTGGGGCATACCCACCCTGAAGTCCCTGCGCCCGCTGATGCCCGCCCGGGAGGACTACCAGAAGCGGGTGCTGAAGGTGCAGAACGCCGAGCTGAAGCACTTCTCGGTGATCGCTTTCACGCCCTACGCCTCGGCGGACTCGCTCTACGCCCTCTTCAACCAGGAGGCGCCGGCCGCGATGAACGGTCACCTGTCCGTCGACGCCCTCGCGGGTCGCCTGAACTCCGTCATGAACGAGCAGCTGAAGCGCGGTAGGGAGCAGGTGGGATGACGGTTCAGCAGATACCCGTCACGGGGAGGCCGGGCGGCCCCGCCGCGAACACCGCCCGCACGGCACCGGCCGAGCGGCCCCGGATCTCCATGACGGGCCGCAGGCATCGCGCCTTCTACCTCTTCACCGCGCCCTGGATCACCGGCTTCCTGCTGCTGACCGTCGTGCCGATGGCGTACGCGCTGTGGCTGAGCTTCACCACGTACGACGGCATATCGCCGCACTGGCGGTACGTCGGCCTCGGCAACTACAGCGAACTGTTCTCCGATCCGCAGACCTGGAAGTCCCTCGGCCGCACCGGGCTGTTCGCGATCACGTCGGTGCCGCTGTCGATCATCGCGGGGCTGGGGCTGGCCGTCCTGGTCAACCGGCCCATCAAGGCGCGCGGGCTGTTCCGCACGCTGCTGTACCTGCCGGCCGTGGTGCCGCCGGTGGGCGCCGGACTCACCTTCAAGGCGCTCTTCGACCAGAACTCCGGCGCCGCGAACGGCGTCATCACCCTGTTCGGCTTCGACGCGCTGGGCTGGCTCGCCGACCCCTACGCCCGCTACGTGCTGCTGATGAGTGTGCTGTGGGCCGCCGGCAACATCATGATCATCTCGCTGGCGGGGCTCCAGGACGTGCCCCGCGAACTGCACGAGGCGGCCCGGATCGACGGAGCGAGCGCCTGGCGCACCTTCCGCAGCATCACCGTGCCCCTGCTGTCTCCGGTGCTGCTCTTCCAGACCGTCACCGGTGTGATCGCGTCCGTGCAGACCATCATGCCGCTGCTGCTGACCCCGGACGGCACGACCGCGGGCGTCACCGCGCTGCCGCAGTCCAACTACCTCTACATGATGCACGTGTTCTCGCATTACTTCGCGCTCGGCCGCTACGGCTACGCCTCCGCGCTGCTGTGGGTGCTCTTCGTCCTGATCCTCATCGCCACCGGGCTCATCTTCAGGTTCACGTCCGGCGTGGTGTTCTACAACGTCGACCCGGAGGCGAAGAAGTGACCGCCACCAGTGTGACCCCCGAGCCCTCGCCCAGGGTGCGGATACGCGTCCACCGTCTGGTCCTCTACACGGTCCTCGTCGCCGTCACCGGCCTGTTCGTCGGCCCCTTCGGCTGGCTGGTCCTCAGCGGCCTGAAGACCCCGGCGGAACTGGCCGCCTCACCCGTGCACTGGCTGCCCACCCACGTCCAGTGGCACAACTTCACCGACGCCTTCCACCTGATCGACTTCCTCGGCTACGCCCGCAACTCCCTGATCATCGCGCTCATCTACGCCACCCTCGTCACCCTCACCTCCGCCTGGGTCGGCTTCGGCTTCGCCCGGCTGGAGGCTCCGGGAAAGAAGACGCTCTTCGGCATCCTCATCGGCTCGATGATGCTGCCCCAGATGATCACCCTGCTGCCGACGTACCTGATCTTCGCCAAGCTCGGCATGGTCGACACGTACTGGCCGTGGGTGTTCTGGGGACTGGCCGCCGCTCCCTATTTGGTCTTCCTCTTCCGGCAGTTCTTCGCCGGACTGCCCCGGGAGCTGGAGGAGGCCGCGATCGTCGACGGCTGCGGTTACGGCATGATCTTCTGGCGCATCTTCCTGCCCCAGTCCTGGCCGGTGCTGTCCGCGAGCTTCGTGATCGCCTTCACCTGGAGCTGGGGCGACTACATCGCGCCCCAGCTCCTGCTCTCCACCGACAAGTCGACGCTCGCCGTCGCCGTCATGTCGACGTACGTCACCTCGGCCGGCACCCCGGTCGCCAACCTCCAGGCCGCGGCCTCCGTGATGTACGTCGTCCCGATCCTGCTGATCTTCCTGATCGCCCAGCGCGGTTTCGTCGCCGGGATGTCCACGACCGGCCTGAAGTAACACCCTTACCGAAGCTTTCGCAAGGAGTTGCACATGAGTAAGCCGCTTTCACGCCGAACCACCCTCCAGGCCGCCGGTGTCATCGCCGCCGCGGGCTTGGCCGGCAGCATCGCGGGCACCGCACAGGCCGCCGCGGCGCAGGAGAACGGCACCACCGGCGACAGGGTGGTCATCCACCCGCCCCTTCCGAAGGTGCCTGTCAACAACTCCTTCACCGTCAAGGTCCGGCCGGCCGGAGGTACCTGGCAGAAGCTCGGCGTCTACCTCGCCAAGCTCGCACTGATCGACCCGAGCAACGGCAGGAACCAGGCCCAGAACTCCTCGTGGGCCGCCTTCGACTTCTCCGGCACCGTCGAGGTCGAGGTCACGTACAACCCGGGCGGCGGCGAGAAGGTCCGCATCCGCCCGGACTCGTACGGCATCAAGCCCGAGGTGCTCGGCAGCACGGCGCGCTTCACCCTGGACCGGCCCCGCAACATCGTCGTCCAGATCGACGACAAGGTCTTCGACTGCCTGCACCTGTTCGCCAACCCGATCGAGCAGGACGTGCCCTCCGAGGGCGACAAGAAGGTCATGTACTTCGGGCCCGGTCTGCACACGCACCCCGACCGAACCCTGAAGGTGCCCGACGGCACCACCGTCTACCTGGCCCCGGGCGCCGTCCTCACGTCCGCCGTGATCTTCGAGGGCGTGGAGAACTGCCGGCTCATCGGCCGCGGCGTCGTCTACGACACGACCGGCGGCGCGGTCTTCGTCCGCAAGTGCGAGAACCTCACGATCGACGGCGTCACGATCCTGAACCCCCGGTACGAGAACATCAGAGTCGCCGAGTCCAGGAACCTCACCATCAAGAACCTGCGCGCCTTCAGCCACCAGGGCTGGGGTGACGGCATCCAGCTCTACTGCTCCGAGAACGTCACGGTCGACGGCTGCTTCCTGCGCACATCCGACGACTCCGTCGCCCTCTACACCCACCGCTGGGACTTCTACGGCGACACCCGCAACATCACCGTCAAGAACTGCTCCCTGTGGGCCGACGTCGCCCACCCGATCAACATCGGCGTGCACGGCAACTCCGACACCCCCGAGGTGCTGGAGAACCTGCGCTACGAGAACATCGACATCCTCGACCACCGCGAGCCGCAGGTGACCTACCAGGGCGCCATCGCCTTCATGGTCGGCGACAGCAACCTCGTCCGGGACGTCAGGTTCGACAACATCCGCGTGGAGGACTTCCGCTGGGGCCAGCTCATCCACATGCGGGTCGAGTACAACCCGAAGTACAACACGTCGGCAGGCCGCGGCATCGAGTCCGTCTACATCAAGGACCTCAGCTACAACGGCAAGAACGCCGACCTCTCGATCATCGCCGGCCTCGACGCCGAGCACGCGATCAAGGACGTCACCTTCGAGAACCTCACCGTCAACGGCAGGGTGATCCGGGACAGCGGCGGCAAGCCCGGCTGGTACCTGGCCTCGGACGGCGTGCCCATGTTCGTCAACGAGCACGTGACGAACCTCAAGTTCCTCACCACCGCCGAGGCGGCCGCGTCATGACCACGTCCGCTCCGAGCCGCCGGGGCTTCCTCGGCGGTGCGGCAGCCCTGCTGGTGGCGGCGAGCGCGAGCGGACTGCTCGCCCCCGCCGCCGCCCGGGCCGCCACGGCCGGCACCCGTTCCTTCACCCACCCCGGTCTGCTGCACAGCGCCGACGACCTGGCCCGTATGAAGGCCGCCGTCGCAGCGAAGCAGTCCCCGGTGTACGACGGCTTCCTCGCCTTCGCCGCCCACGCGCGCTCCAAGGCGACCTACACCGTCCAGAACACCGGCCAGATCACCTCCTGGGGCCGCGGCCCCACCAACTTCCAGAACCAGGCCGTCGCCGACTCGGCCGCCGCCTACCAGACCGCCCTGATGTGGTGCATCACGGGTGAGCGCGCCTACGCCGACAAGTCACGGGACATCCTCAACGCCTGGTCGGCGTCCCTCACCGCCGTCACGGGAGCGGACGGGCCACTCGGCGCCGGACTTCAGGCCTTCAAGTTCGTCAACGCGGCCGAATTGCTCCAGTACACCGGTTACGACGGCTGGGCCGAGGAGGACATCGCCCGCTGCAAGGAGTCCTTCCTGCGCGTCTGGTACCCGGCGATCTCCGGCTACATGCTCTACGCCAACGGCAACTGGGACCTCACGTCCGTCCAGTCGATCCTGGCCATCGGCGTGTTCTGCGAGGAGCCCACCCTCTTCGAGGACGCGCTGCGCTTCGCCGCCGCGGGAGCCGGCAACGGCAGGGTCGGGCACCGCATCGTGACCGATGCCGGACAGGGGCAGGAGTCAGGGCGCGACCAGGGCCACGAGCAGCTCGCAGTGGGCCTGCTGGCCGACGCGGCGCAGGTCGCCTGGAACCAGGGCGTCGACCTGTACGGCTTCGAGGGCAACCGGCTGCTGAAGAACGCCGAGTACGCCGCCCGTTACAACCTCGGCGGCGACGTGCCCTTCGTCCCCGACCTGGACCGCACCGGCAAGTACATCAAGACGACCGTCTCCGACAAGGTCCGCGGCACCCTGCCGCCGATCTACGAGATGGTGTACGCCCACTACGCCGGTGTCCGGGGCCTCGCCACCCCTTCCACCGAGGCGGCCGTCTTCCGAGGCACCGACGGCGCCCGTTTCGTCGAGGGCAGCAACGACGACCTGCCCGGCTGGGGCACCCTCACCTTCGCCGGCACCAAGGCCCCCGCCCCGGCCGAACCCACGGCCCCGGCCGGTGTCACGGCGGTGGGCGGCCACAAGTCCGTCACCGTGGCGTGGGTGCCGTCGGCGTGGGCCGATGCGTACACCGTCCTGCGGGCCACGAGCGCCGACGGACCGTACGAGAAGGTCGCGGCCGGCCTCGCCACTCCGGCGTACACCGACCGTGACGCCCGCGCGGGCAGGCCCTCCTACTACACGGTCACGGCCACCAACTCCCTGGGCACCAGCACCCGTTCGGCCTGGGCGGCGGCGGTCCCCGGGCTGCCCGGGCCCTGGGAGACACGAGACGTCGGGGACGTGAAGATCCCCGGGTCGGCCGTCTTCGACGGTGAGCGGTTCGTGCTGGAGGCGTCCGGGACCGCCGCCACCCACCGGCTGGCCTGCCTGCCCTTGCGCGGCGACGGCACGATCACCGCGCGGATCGTGTACCCGCTCAGCTCCCAGTACTCCAGGATCGGCGTCACCGTACGGGCCGGCCTGGACGAGGACGCGGCACACGCCGCCATGCTCATCCAGGGACTGCCGCTGCACACCTGGAGCGGCGTGTGGTCCGTACGGCGCAAGGCGGGAGCCGGGATCAAGGGCACCGGCAGCACACCCGTGCCGCCCTCCCAGCAACAGACGATCACCACCGCCGCCGCCTTCCCGATCTCCTCCCTCGGCGAGCTGCCCGAATCGGCGACCCCGCTCGAAGCCCCGTACGTCGAGGGCGCGGGCGACGGCTACCGGATGCGCATGCCGTACTGGGTGCGTGTGACCCGCCGGGGCGCCCGCTGCACCGGCGCCATCTCCCCGGACGGCATCCGCTGGACCGAAGTGGGCTCCAGCGACATCGCGCTGGGAAGCACCGCCTACGTCGGCCTCACCCTCACCTCCTGCCTCGGCGTGGACGAGGACTACGCCGAGACCGGCACGGGCGCCTTCGACAACGTCAGCGTGTTCTCCCGGACCGCCGGCGAGGTCTGGTCCGTGCCCCGCCCGGCCACCGCCCCCGGCGACCTGCGGGCCACCGCCGGCGCCGACGCGGTCGAGCTGGCCTGGACCGACCCGGACCTCTCGGCCCGCTACAAGGTGCTGCGCGCCGCCGCGGCCGACGGCCCCTACGAGACGATCGCCACCGGCATAGGCGCGGTCGGCTTCGGCACCCGCGTCCGGTACGCCGATGCCACCGGCACTCCGGGCACGACGTATCACTACGCCGTCGCCAAGACCAACTGCGCCGGACGCGGCCCCCTGTCGCAGTCCGCCACGTCGGCGATGCCGACCCCGTCCATGCCGCACCTCACCTCCGCCACACAGGCGTTCGCCAACCGGGGCGAGCCCTTCAAGCATCTCCTGCGGGCCTCGCACGAACCGGTCCGGTTCACCGCGGACGGACTGCCCGGCGGCCTGCGCGTCGACCGGCGTACCGGCCGGATCTCCGGGACACCCACGCAGACGGGTCAGTTCGAGGTCACCACCACAGCCGGCAACGCCGCCGGAGAAGCCACCGGCACACTCACCCTCACCGTCGGCACCCCGCCGCCCGCGCCCTGGACCCACGGCGACCTGGGCGACGTCATCCTCGACGACCGCGTCTACGGCACCCTCGGCGTGGTCGCCGTCCGGACCCCCGGCAGCACCGCCCACGAGGACGGGACCTTCGTGGTGCGGGGCGCGGGGACCGACCTGAGCGTCAACAACCAAGGAATGACCGGCCAGTTCGTACGGCGGCCCGTCAGCGGCGACTGCCAGGTCACCGCCCGCCTGGTCTCCCGCGCCGGAGCCGCCGGCGACCGGGTGGGCCTGCTCATGGCCAAGTCCCTGTCGCCGTTCGACCAGGCGGCCGGGGCGATCGTCACCGGCGGCACGAGCGCCCAGCTGATGCTGCGCCCGACCGTCGCCGGAAAGTCCACGTTCACCGGCGGCGCGGCGGTCACCGCCCCCTGCCTGCTGCGACTGAAGCGCACCGGCACGCACTTCACCGCGGCCGCCTCGGCCGACGACGGCGCCACCTGGACCCCCCTCGCCGAGGGAGACCTCCCCGGCTTCGGTGACGCCCCCTACTACGTGGGCCTCGTGGTCTGCTCCCGCGACCCCCTGGCCCACAGCACCACCGAGTTCGACGAGGTGAGCATCACCCCCCTGTAGTACTCCACGGATCGGAGAACCCCACATGAGCCGCACGTCCCCCCACGCGCACCACGAGGGCGGCCGGATGAGCCGCCGCGGTCTGCTCAAGACCGCCGGCGGCCTCACCGCGGCCCTCGCCGTCGGCGCCACGGCCACCGCCACCACGGCCGGCGCCGCCCCCGCCGCCTTCGCCCACCCCGGCATGCTCCACAACGCCGGCGACATCAACCGCGCCAAGGTCAGGGTCGCCGCGGGCGACGACCCCTGGCTGTCCGGCTGGAACAGACTGACCGCCAACTCCCACTCCCGGTCCACCTGGACCAACCGGGCCACAGCGACCATCATCCGCGGCGGCACCGGAGAGAACTACCCGCAGCTCTACAACGACATCGCGGCCGCCTACCAGAACGCGCTGCGCTGGAAGGTCGCCGGCACCGAGGCCAACGCCCAGTGCGCCGCGAACATCCTCAACGCCTGGTCACGCACCCTCACCACCATCACCGGCAACGCCGACCGGTTCCTCGCCGCCGGCATCTACGGCTGGCAGTTCGCCAACGCCTGCGAACTCATGCGGGACCACCCGGCGTTCGACCTCGCCGCCGCCCAGGACATGATGGTCAGGGTCTTCCACCCGCTCAACAACCAGTTCCTCACCGGCCACAACGACGCCTGCATCACCAACTACTGGGCCAACTGGGACCTGTGCAACATGGCCTCGGTCATGGCCATCGGGATCCTCACCGACGACGCCGCCACGTACGACCAGGCCGTCACCTACTTCAAGTCCGGAGCGGGAAACGGTTCCATCCGGCACGCCGTCCCGTTCCTGTACGGCAACGTCGAGGGCTACGACCTCGGCCAGTGGCAGGAGTCCGGCCGCGACCAGGGCCACACCGTCATGGGCATGGGCCAGATGGGGGCGCTCTGCGAGATGGCCTGGAACCAGGGCGACGACCTCTACTCCTACGACGGCCGCCGCTTCATGAAGGCCGCCCAGTACGTCGCCAAGTACAACCTGAACATGGACGTGCCGTTCACCACCTACACCTGGGGCACCGGCCAGAACTGCGCCCAGCAGTCGCAGACCGTGCCCGGCGCCACGTCCCGCGGCCAGGGGCGACCCGTGTGGGCGATGCTCCACTACCACTACGGGCGGCGCCTGCTCCTCGACGACAAGTACATCGCCCAGATGTGCTTCTCCGTCGCCCCCGAGGGCGGAGGAGGTGACTACGGCACCACCAGCGGCGGATTCGACCAGCTCGGGTTCGGCACGCTGATGTACGCGAAGTAACCCGAACGGCCCTCCCACCCGCCCGTGCGCCGGAATACCGGAACAGAATGAGTTGCTCTGATCTTCACGGTGCACGAGCGCGGTGAGGAGGCTGGTGGACGGATGACGGCAGACCAGACGGACCCCGTGGTGAGGACGCCCTTCGGTGCCCTGCGGGGCCGGTACGAACGCGGAGTCGCGGTCTTCCGCGGCATCCCGTACGCGGCACCGCCCTTCGGCCCCCGCCGCTTCCGCCCGCCCGTGCCCCTGCCGCCCTGGGACGGTGTCCGCGACGCCGGCGCCTTCGGCCCCACCCCGCCGAAACCGCCGTACTCCGATGCCTTCGCCCACTACCTGTCCGACCCGGTCGTGCCGGGGGACGACTGCCTCAACCTCAACGTCTGGACCCCGCAGCCCGGCCCCGGAGCCCGCCTCCCCGTCCTGGTCTGGCTGCACGGCGGCGCCCTCACCAGAGGGTCCTCCGCCGTACCCGTCTACGACGGCCACTCCTTCGCCCGCGACGGCGTTGTCTGTGTATCCATCAACTACCGGCTGGGCGTCGAGGGCTACGGCCTGTTCCCGGACACGCCCCCGAACCCGGGCCTGCGGGACCAGATCGCCGCTCTGACCTGGGTGCACGAGGCCATCGAGGCCTTCGGCGGCGACCCCGGCCGCATCACCCTCTTCGGCCAGTCCGCCGGGGCGATCAGCATCGGCGCCCTCCTCGCCGCCCCGCAGACCCAGGGGCTGGTGCGCCGGGCCGTCCTCCAGAGCGGACCGCCCGAGGCGTCCGAGCGGGCCAAGGTGCGGCGGATGGTGCGGCGGATGGCCGCGCGGCTGAAGATCCCCGCCACCGCCGAGGCCTTCGCCGCCGTCGACCGCGACCTGCTGCTGCGCACCCAGGCCGAGGTGGGGAAGCGGAGCAGCCCGGTGGTAGGCGGCCCCGCCTTCGGCCTGGTCGTCGACGGCGACGTCGTCCCCCGCGACCCCCTGGAGGCCCTCACGGACGGCGGCGCGGCCCCCGGCGTCGAGCTGCTGCTGGGCTGGACCCGCGACGAGTACCGGCTGTGGCTGGTGCCGGGCGGCCTCCTGGAACGCGTCGACCGCCTCGGGGCCGTCGCCGTCGCGGGCGCCATGGCCCGCTGCCACTGCGGCAGCGAGGTCCCGCGCGGCTACCGCGCCCTGCACCCCGAGGCCGGCACGGCGGAGATCGTCGGCCAGCTCGTCACCGACCACCTGCTCCGCCTCCCCCTGCACCACCTCGCCGACGCCCGCACGGAACCGTCGTACGTCTACGAGTTCGCCTGGCCCTCGAACCTGCCCGGCCTCGGTTCCTGCCACGCGCTGGAGCTGGGCTTCGTCTTCGACACCGGGGAGGCCGCGGAGTCCCGGAAACTGGCGGGGGAGGGGGCGCCGCAGGAGCTGGCGGACGCCATGCACGCGGCCTGGGTGCGGTTCGCGACGAACGGCGACCCGGGCTGGGAACGCTGGGACGCGGCCCACCCGGTGCGCGTCTTCGGAGACCGCGCACCGGATGCCGAGAACGGGGTGGCCTACACGGCGTACGGTCCCCGGGACCGTGAACTCGCCCTGTGGCAGGCCGACGCCCTCCGACCCCCGGAACCCGCACCCGTGACGGTCCCGGCCGACGTCTCGCCCCACCGCGCCACCGAACTGCGGTCGGCCGTACGGCGGCTGCGCCGCTCCGGCGCCCTGCGGCGCCACTGACGGCCGCTCACCCCGACGCAGCCGTGACCGGCGGACAGGGGAGGGGGAGGGGAGAGGGCGCTCAGCGTGCCCGAGCGCTCAGCGTGCCCGGGGCGGCCCCACCGAGCCCCTCACCACCACGTGCGTGCCCAGCAGCAGGTGCTCGTCCGGGGCGCCCGGGGTGCGCTCCAGCGCCGTGCGGACGGCTAGGCGGCCGAGTTCCTCGTAGGGGACGTGCACCGTCGTCAGGGCGGGGTGCAGGTCGCGGGCATAGGGGATGTCGTCGTAGCCGGCGAGGGAGACGTCGTCCGGCACCGTCAGGCCCGCCTCGTGCAGGGCGGTGAGGGCACCGGCCGCGACCATGTCCGTGGCCGCCACCACCGCGCTGAACTCCAGGCCGTCCTTGAGCGCTTGCTGCATCAGGCGGTGCCCGGCGTCGCGTGTGAAGTCGCCGTGCAGGACGAGGGACGGGTCCGGGTCGAGGCCGCGGGCCCGGTGTGCGGCGAAGTAGCCGCGTTCGCGGCCCAGGGCCGTGGTGTGGTCCGCCCGGCCGCCGAGGTACAGCACCCGGCGGTGGCCCTGCGCGAGCACGTGGGCGACCAGGGTGTAGGCGCCGCCCTCGTTGTCGTACTCGATGACCGTCACCGGAGCACCCGGGCCCAGCGGCGGCCGGCCGCACAGGACCAGGCGGGAACCGGCGGAGGCGAGGGAGTCGGCCATGCGGTGGGTGCGTTCGCGGTACTCGGGGGTGTCGGCCGTGCCGCCGACCAGGATCACCGCGGCGGCCCGCTGGGCGCGCATCATCTCGACGAACTCCAGCTCGTGCCGGACGTCGCCCTCCGTGCTGCACACCAGGCAGAGATGGCCGAGCCGGGTCGCCTCGCGCTCCACGCCGTGGGCCATGTGGGCGAACGACGGGCCGGTGATGTCCTCCAGGACGAAAGCGAGGGTGGGCGTGCCGGCGCCGGCGATCGCCTTCGCCCGGGCGTCGGCCACGTAGTCCAGCTCGCGGACCGCCCGCATCACGCGCCCGCGGGTCGCCGCGCTCACCGGATACTCGCCGCCCAGCACGCGGGACACGGTCGACGCGGAGACCCCCGCGCGCGCCGCCACGTCCCGGATGGTGCTACGGCTCGCGTCCCCGCTCTTCCTCGTCATGCCTGCCTCGTCTCTCCCGGGGCACCGGTCCGCGCCCCACCCCCGCAGGAACCGCGGCAACGCCGTAGCAACCGGTTCCCATGACGGAGGCTAGCAGTGCGGGCAGGGGCGGAGGAGGGGGCGGGCGCGCGCTGCCGGAACGGTGTGGGCCCGCGGCCTCGTTACGCCGCCTCCAGGGCTCCCGCGATACCCGCGACGCCGTCCGGGCCGACCCGGCAGCAGCCGCCGATCAGCCGGGCCCCCGCCTGCTGCCAGCCCTTCACCTGGCCGACGGTGAAGGTGGAGCGGCCGGTCCAGGCGCGGGCCCCGGCGTCCCAGGTCTCGCCGCTGTTGGGGTAGACGACGACCGGCTTGCCGGTGACCCGCGCCGCCGTCGCGGCCGCGCCGTCCACGTCCTGCGGAGCGCAGCAGTTCACCCCGACCGCGATCACCTCGTCCGCCTCGGCGGCCAGGGCGAAGGCCTCCTCCAGCGGCTGCCCGGCCCGGGTGCGGTCACCGGCGACGGAGTACGTCAGCCAGGCCGGAACCCCGAGCCCGCGCACCGCCCGCAGCAGGGCCGCGGCCTCGTCCGCATCGGGAACCGTCTCCAGTGCGAGGACGTCCGGCCCGGCCGCGGCCAGCACCTCAAGGCGCGGCCGGTGGAAACGCTCCAGCTCGTCCACGCTCAGTCCGTAGCGCCCCCGGTACTCCGAACCGTCCGCCAGCATCGCCCCGTACGGACCGGCCGACGCCGCCACCCACAGGGGCCGCGAGACGTGTGCCCGCCGGGCCGCCTCCCGGGCCGACTCCACGCTCAGCGCCATGAGTTCGGCCGCCCGCTCACGGGCGATCCCGCGCTTGGCGAACCCCTCGAACGTGGCCTGGTAGCTGGCCGTGATCGCCACGTCCGCACCCGCCCGGAAGTAGGCGAGGTGCGCCTCGGTCACCGCCTCCGGCTGCTCGGCGAGCAGCCGCGCCGACCACAGCTCGTCGCTCAGGTCGTGCCCGGCCGATTCGAGCTGGTTGGACATGCCGCCGTCGAGGACGACCGTCCCGGCGGCGAGGGCTTCGGCGAGGGTGATGGTGCTCGTCATGCGAACGACCGTAGCCGAGATCCGCCCCCGGCCCCCAGCCGCATGTGTCCATCACATGAACAGGTCGACCAGCATATGGGATGACGGTTTACGATCAGGATCCTCCCCCTCCGCTTGTACAGGAACCCTCATGACCGTCCCCAGCCCCACCGAGGCCGCCGAACCCGCCGAGCCGCCCGCCCCCGCGGCGCCCGCTCCCCGCCGCACCTTCGGCCTCGCCGCCGCCACGGCCCTCGTCATGGGCAACATCATCGGCGGCGGCATCTTCGCGCTGCCCGCCACCGTCGCCCCCTACGGCACGGTCAGCCTGCTCGCCTTCCTCGTGCTCTCCGTCGGAGCCGTCCTGCTCGCCCTGCTCTTCGGCAGGCTGGCCCGGCGCAGCCCCGTCACCGGCGGCCTCTACGTCTACCCGCGGGACGCCTTCGGCGAGTTCGCCGGGTTCCTGTCCGCCTGGTCGTACTGGACGATGTGCTGGGTCAGCATCGCCGCCCTCGCCGTCGCGGTCGTCGGCTACGTCGAGGTCCTGATACCCCTGCACGGCAACCACGCCCTCCAGGCCCTCGTCGCCCTGGCCGCCCTCTGGCTGCCCGCCGCCGCCAACTTCGCGGGCACGCGCTGGGTCGGCACGGTCCAGGTCGTCTCCACCATCCTGAAGTTCGTCCCGCTGCTCCTGCTCGCCACGGTCGGCCTGTTCTTCGTCGACGTGGACAACTTCGGCCCGTTCAACGCCTCCGGCCAGAGCGTCTCCGGGGCGCTCGCCGCCTCCGCCGCCCTGCTGCTGTACAGCTTCCTCGGCGTCGAGTCGGCCGCGGTCAGCGCGGGCGAGGTCCGGGACCCGGAGCGCACGGTCGGCCGGGCGAGCGTCCTCGGCACCCTGGCCTCCGCCCTCGTCTACGTCCTCGGCACCATCGCCGTCTTCGGGCTGGTCCCGCACGACCGGCTCGTCGACTCGGGCGCCCCCTTCGCCGACGCGGTGAACGCCGTCACCGGCAGCTCCTGGGGCGGCACCGCCATCGCCCTGGTCGCCGTCGCCTCGATCACCGGCTGCCTCAACGGCTGGATCCTCATGGCCGCGCAGATGCCGTACGCCGCCGCCCGCGACGGACTCTTCCCCGGGCCCTTCGCCCGCCTCGGCAAGGGCGGCGTCCCCGGCTTCGGGGTGTGGGCCTGTGCGGTCCTCGGCACCCTCCTCATCGGCCTCAACTACACGGCCGGCCCGGACACCACCTTCCGCGTCCTCGTCCTGATCACGACGTTCACCGGCTGCGTGCCCTACCTGCTGTCGGCCGCCGCCCAGTTGTACTGGCTGGCCAGAGGCACCCGCGCCCGCGTCCGCCCCGCCGGACTCGCCCGCGACCTGACCGTCGCCGTCCTCTCCTTCGGCTTCTCCTTCTGGCTGATCGCCGGAGCCGGATACGCGGCCGTCTATCAGGGCGTGCTGTTCCTGTTCGCCGGCATCCCGGTGTACGTGTGGCTGCGGGGACGCAAGGACACGGCGGAGGCGTCGGCATAGCATCGGGGGATGCCCGAGGTCGCCGCAGCGCATGCCGAAGTCCGTGAGGTCCTCAGGATCCCGGCACACGAGGCGGTGTTCGAGCCGCTCCCGCACAACCCGTCCAACGGTGTCACGGCCGGGGTGTGGCGGGTCACCGGCGGCGGCCGCTCGGCCGTCCTGAAGGTGCTGACGCGCACGAAGGAGACCGGCGCCTCGTGGGCGGCGTCCAACGACCCGCGGCACTGGAACTTCTGGCGCCGCGAGGCGTACGTCTACCGGTCCGGGCTCGCCCGGGTCTGGGAGCGGCACGGCATCCGCGCGCCCCGGCTCCTGGAATGCGCCGAACGCCCGGACGGCGACGTGGCGTTGTGGCTGGAGGACGTGCCGGGCGAACCCGCGACGACCTGGTCCCTGACCCGCCACGTCGACCACGCCCATCGCCTGGGCACCGCACAGGGCGCGGTCGGCGCGGGGGAGGACGCCCCGTGGCTCTCGCAGGGCTTCCTGCGCGACTACACGTCGGACAGGACCACCGGTGAAGCCGTGCTCGAAGACGACGAGGCCTGGCGACACCCCCTGGTCCAGCGGCACTTCCCGCCCGGCCTGCGCGAGGACATGGTCCGCCTCCACCACGACCGCGAGTGGTTCCTCACGGTCATGGAGTCACTGCCCCGCGCCCTGTGCCACCTCGACCAGTGGCCGGCCAACGTCCGCTCCGGCGGCGCCGGCACCAGCGTCCTGCTCGACTGGGCGTTCACCGGCGACGGCGCCCTCGGCGAGGACCTCGGCAACTACCTCCCGGACGCCGTCTTCGACCTCTTCGTGCCCGCCGCCGAACTCCCCGGCCTGGCCAAGGAGGCGTACGACGCCTACGTGCACGGCCTGCGCGAGAGCGGCTGGCGCGGCGACGAACGCCTCGTACGCCTCGGCGTGTGCGCCTCCGCCGTGAAGTACGACTGGCTCACGGCACTGATGCTGGCGCGGACGGACGAGGAGCAGGTTGCCTACGGCGGCGAGGGCACCGTGCCGACCGGACTCCGCTACCGGGAACGGGGCCTGGCCCTGGCCTTCCTGGCCGGATGGGCGGCCGAGGCACGGCAACTGGCTCCCCGGCTCGGGTTCCCCGAGGCCCCCAGCGGCCGCTGAGCCCCGCAACGGAACGGATGGTCATGGCACGCGTCGTCGAGTTGTCGTACTACCCCGTCAAGGGCTGCGCCGGCACGTCGGTGGGTGAGGCGCTGCTGACGCCGGCCGGACTGGCGCACGACCGCAGCTTCATGGTGGTCAGCGAGGAAGGCGTGTACCGGACGCAGCGCCGGGATCCACTGCTGGCCGTCATCCGGCCCCTCATCACCCCCGACGGCGACCATCTGACGCTCACCGCACCCGAGGCCGAGTCCCTCCACCTCCGGGTGGACACCTGCGGCACCCGCCGGAAGGTGGATCTGTTCGGAACCGCCTACCAGGGCATCGACCAGGGCGACGAGGCGGCGGACTGGCTCACGGCCGTGCTCGGCGCGCCGAGCCGTCTGGTCCGGACACCCCCGGAACACGACCGGGTGACCGACGGCCTGACCCCCGGCACCTCGGGCTACGCCGACAGCAGCGCCCTGCACGTCATCTCCCGCTCCACCCTCGACCTCCTCGACACCCGGCTGGCCGCCCGCGGCGCCCACCCCCTCCCACGGGACCGTTTCCGCCCGAACGTCGTCATCGACGGCTGGGACGACCCCCACACGGAGGACCGTGCCCACCGCCTCCGCATCGGCGACACGGACCTCGGCTACGCGAAACTCGCCATCCGCTGCGCGGTCACCCTGGTCGACCAGCACACCGGCACCCGAGCGGGCCCGGAACCCCTGCGCACCCTCGCCGCCTACCGCCGGGCCGCCCGGGGCGGAGTCGCCTTCGGCACCAAGTACGCGGTACTCCGGCCCGGCCGGGTGGCGGTGGGGGACGAGGTGACGGTGACGGTGTGGGGGGAGTCGGAGCTGTGAGCACCGGGCGGGTCAACGCCGGGCGCGGCCCGCGTGCCGTCCGCCCCGGCGCCCGTTCCGCCCCCGTCGCGTCGCCACCGGTATCGCGAGGCTGATGGTCAGACCGGCGGCGAGGGCGTAGGGCCACCAGCCGAAGCCGGTGGCTTCCGAGGCGCCGGCGCTGCGCGGGTTGGCGGGGGCCGGGGCGGCCGGGGCGGCCTGGGCGGTGGCGGAGCGGCCGGGGGAGGCGACGGCCGTCAGGACGACGTCGTTGCCGTCGCCGCCCCGGTAACTGATCCGGTAGGGCGTGTCCGCCCGCTTCAGACGGGCGCCTTCCCGCATGCCGGTGAAGGTTCCCGAGGTTCTGGCCTTGCCCTTGTTGTCGAGCACGGTGATCTCGCGAGCCGCACGAGGGGCGGCCGGCACGTCGAGGTGCCCGGCCAGCCGGACCCGGCCCGTCACCGTCAGCGGCTTGTCCCGCAGGACCAGCGTGCCCTTCCGGCTCTGGGTGTAGGGGCCGTCGACGGTGAGGCCCGTCGTGACGGTGCCGTCGTTGGCGACCGTGCCGCTCACGATGCCTTTGCCGGTCAGCGTCGTCGCCACGCGCAGGCCCGGCCGGCCCGGGTCCAGCCTCGCGCCGGCCGAGGTGAGCCGGATCGACCTGCTGTGGGTGAGCGTGGCTCCGCCGCGCAGGGCGAGGGTGCCTTCGGACACCGTCGTCGGCCCGGTGTACGTCACCGCCCGGCCCGTCAGGGTCGTCGTGGCGGTGCCCGACTGGGTGAGGGAGCCGCTGCCGCCGACGCGGGACAGGGTGAGCGGCCTGGCCGTGTTGCGCACGACCAGGGAGCCGTCGTTGACGAGCCGGTAGCGGGCGCCGCCGGTGTACAGGCCGCCGTCGCCGCCCCGTTCGCCGCTGCCCAGGCGCAGGACCGCGCCCTTCTCCACCGTGGTGGAGCCGTCGTAGTACTGCACGGCCGCGAAGGTCACGTCGTTGCCGGGGGTGCCCGCGATGACGACGTCGCCGGCGCCGGGGGCGGAGAGCGTGTCGTGGAACCTGCCGCCGCCGATGGGGGCGCCCAGCGTCACCGGGCCGTTGTAGTCGAAGGTGAGCCGGGAGCGCGAGCGGGCCGCCAGCAGGTTGATGTAAACGGTCTCCGCCGTGCCCGGCATGAAGATCCGGTCGGTCGTTCCGTCGCCCCACCGGACGTCCGCACCTTTGATGTTGGTGCCTCGCTTGTTGACGTTCCTGCGGGCCGGCGTCCAGTTGAGGGCCGGGTCGCTGAGCGACGGGTTCCTGTCGCCGCCCTGGTCCGACCAGCTGTACTGGCCGGTCAGGACGACCTTTCCGCCCGGCCGCGACTGGACGTTGATGTCACTGCCGTACTCGCGCTGGTAGAAGTCCATGCCCATCGTGACGGTCCGGCCCAGCGGGGTGTCCACCGTCCAGGTGCCCTGGTTGAGGATCTTGCGGACCCGTGGGAGCGAGGTCGCGTACTCGGGCCGCCCGGCGTTGGCCTGCGTGCCGTTGTCGATCACCCCGGAGAAGGAGTGGGTGCCCGGCAGGTCCCACGTGCCCCACAGGAACCTCGGCTGCGTGATCAGGCCCGAGCCGCTGATCGTGCCCAGGTTGTAGACGCTCCTCAACGACAGCCGCAGGGTGCCGTCGACCCGGATGTTGTCCTGGTTCAGGCGGAACGCCGGGGTGTTGTAGGGGAAGCGGCCGATCAGGCCCGTCGTACCGCCGTCGCCGTACTGGAGCGTCGCGCCCCGCTCCACCGTGACCGCCGGCGGGTCGGGGCGGGTGACCGTGACGTACGGGTGATTCCCGCCCGGCGTCCGTACCTGCTGCCGCTGCCGGGACTGCGGGAGCGTGAAGTCGCTGTCCCTGGTGAGGACCAGCGTTCCGGTGCCGCGCACCGTGAGCGTGCCCTCGCCGCGGAAGACGCCGTCGTACGTCGTCGTCCCGGGCGGCACGGTGACGACCGTGTCGCCGTCGAGCGTCACGCTCCGGCCGGCCAGCACGTCGGCCGTGACGTCCCGGGGGCCCGCGGCCACCGCCGGGGGAGCGGTGAGGAGGGAGGCGACCGCCGCGAGGACGCCGGCGGCCGCTGCTGTGGTGTGGGTGAGGCTGGGCACATCACCGGAGACGGGCCATGTCCCCGCCGATAACAGAAACTTCGGCGGCCGCCGCTTCCGGAACAGGCCGGACGGGTTCGTCCCGTCAGACCCGTTGACCTCCTCGTGTCACCCCCTTACCTTTCCACCGTTCGTAATGACAGATGGTGTTCGAAATCTCAGACGCTGCATCGGACGACAACGCCGTGTGTCCCCCAGTGAGAGGCAGGCCCCACCGCATGAGCCGCGACCGCGACCACGCTCTGCCCGAACCCCCCAGCCGCAGACTGCTGCTGAAGGGCGCCGCAGCCGCCGGTGCCCTGGCCGCAGTCCCCGCCCTCCCCGGCGTCGCCGAGGCGGCGCCCCAGGGTGAAACCGCTGCCGGAACACCCGCCGGGCGCCCCAGGCCGGCCCCGTTCGTGAACCCCCTCGTCCGCAACCGCGCCGACCCGCACATCCACCGGCACAAGGACGGTTTCTACTACTTCACCGCCACCGCCCCCGAGTACGACCGCATCATCCTGCGCCGCTCCCGCACCCTGGGCGGACTCGGCACGGCGGACGAGTCCGTCATCTGGCGCGCCCACCCCACCGGCCCCATGGGCGCCCACATCTGGGCGCCCGAACTGCACCGCATCGGCGGCAAGTGGTACATCTACTTCGCCTCCGCGCCCGCCGAGGACGTCTGGGCGATCCGGATATGGGTGCTGGAGAACGCCCATCCCAACCCCTTCAAGGGCACCTGGGTGGAGCGGGGCCAGATCAAGACGGCTTGGGAAACCTTCTCCCTGGACGCCACCACCTTCACCCACCGGGGCAAGCGCTACCTCGCCTGGGCCCAGCACGAGCCCGGACTGGACAACAACACCGGCATCTTCCTCTCCGAGATGGCGAACCCGTGGACCCTGAAGGGCCCGCAGGTGAGGCTCTCCACCCCGGAGTACGACTGGGAGTGCATCGGCTTCAAGGTCAACGAGGGCCCCTACGTCCTCAAGCGCAACGGCCGCCTCTTCATGACGTACTCGGCCAGTGCCACCGACTCCAACTACTGCGTGGGCCTGCTGACCGCCGACGCCGACAGCCACCTCCTGGACCCCCTGAGCTGGACCAAGTCGCCGACGCCGGTCTTCACCAGCAACGACACGACCAAGCAGTACGGCCCCGGCCACAACTGCTTCACCGTCGCCGAGGACGGCCGCACCGACGTCCTCGTCTACCACGCCCGCCAGTACAAGGAGATCAACGGGGACCCCCTGAACGACCCCAACCGCCACACCCGCGTCCAGAAGCTCGGCTGGAAGCCCGACGGCACCCCCGACTTCGGCGTTCCCGTCGCCGACGCGGTGAAGGTGAGCGAATGACATGAGACGCGCGTACGCCACCCTCCTCGCCCTGTGCCTGGGCCTGTTCGCGGCCCTCGCCACCGCCGGGCCCGCCCAGGCCGCACCTCAGACCATCGCCAACGGCACCCAGTTCAAGGACACCTCGGGCAATCCCGTCCACGCGCACGGCGGCGGGGTCCTCAAGGTGGGCTCCTACTACTACTGGTTCGGCGAGCACCGCAACGCCGACAACACCTTCCGGTACGTCGACGCCTACCGTTCGACCGACCTGAAGAACTGGGAGTTCCGCAACCACGTCCTGACCGAGGCCAGTGACCCGGAGCTCGCCACCGCCAACATCGAGCGGCCGAAGGTCATGTACAACGCCTCCACCGGCAAGTTCGTGATGTGGATGCACAAGGAGAACGGCACCGACTACAGCGAGGCCCGCGCCGCCGTCGCCGTCTCCGACACGGTCGACGGCGACTACACCTGGAAGGGCAGCTTCCGGCCGCTCGGCCAGCACATGTCCCGTGACATCACGGTCTTCACCGACACCGACGGCGCCGGCTACATGATCTCCGCCGCCCGCGAGAACTACGACCTCCAGATCTACCGCCTCACCGCCGACTACACCGGCATCGCGAGCCTGGTCGCCAACCCCTGGCCCGGCGGCCACCGTGAGGCCCCCGCCCTGTTCAAGCGCAATGGCGTGTACTTCATGCTGACCTCCGGCGCCACGGGCTGGAACCCCAACCAGCAGCAGTACGCCACGGCCACGAACATCGCCGGGCCCTGGTCCGCGATGAAGAACATCGGCGACTCGACGACGTACGGCTCGCAGACCGCGTTCGTCCTGCCCGTGCAGGGCAGCTCGGGCACCTCGTACCTGTACATGGGCGACCGCTGGGGCAACTCGTTCGGCGGCACCGTCAACGACTCCCGGTACGTCTGGCTGCCGCTGACCTTCCCGGGCTCGACCACCATGGCCATGTCCTGGTCGCCGGAGCTCACCGTCGACACGGCGGCCGGGACCGTCACCGGTACCGGAGCCACGTACAGCACGCTGATCGCCCGGCACTCCTCCAAGTGCGCGGACGTCACGAGCCAGTCGCTCTGGGCGGGCGCCCAGCTGAAGCAGTACGACTGC
The DNA here is from genome assembly GCF_040637495.1 of Streptomyces sp. NPDC029044. Lineage (NCBI taxonomy): Bacteria > Bacillati > Actinomycetota > Actinomycetes > Kitasatosporales > Streptomycetaceae > Streptomyces > Streptomyces sp. NPDC029044. The sequence continues at coordinate 382 of NZ_JBEZWN010000015.1, read as the reverse complement.
AACGGCGGCGCCAACCAGAAGTACTGGTTCAAGTCCGTCGGAAGCGGCTACTACCAGCTGATGGTCCGCAACAGCAGCCTCTGCGTGCAGGAGAACGCGAGCACGGTCACGCAGGAGAACTGCGCCTCGTCCGCGACGAGTCAGCAGTGGTCGCTGACCACCACCGGCTCGTACGTGAACGTCAGGTCCCGCGCGAGCGGCGAGTGCCTCGACGTGAACGGCGGGTCCACCGCCAACGGCGCCACGCTCATCACGTACACGTGCAACGGCGGCACCAACCAGCAGTGGACGCGCGGGCAATGATGGCCGCCATCAGCGCCTTGGCTGTGTTCTTCCGGTTGTTGCCTCCGGTTCGGTGCCACTGGGCGTCGGCGAACTGCAC